>NZ_JBICZB010000077.1:0-22453 GCF_043201815.1 Kitasatospora sp. NPDC048296 | reverse complement strand
GGCTGACCGCCTGTGCTGTTTCCGCGGGGGGGGGGGGGCGGGGCGGCCCCCCCCCCCCCCCCCCCCCCCCGCGTCTGCGACACTGGAACAACCATGCCTAAGCCCGGAGAACTCACCTTTGTCGCGCCGCGCGGCGCCAAGCCCCCGCGACACCTCGCCGACCTGAGCCCCACCGAGCGCAAGGAGGCCGTCGCCGAGCTGGGCGAGCAGCCGTTCCGCGCCAAGCAGCTCTCCAACCACTACTTCGGCCGGATGTCCAACGACCCGGCGAGCTGGACGGACATCCCCGCCGCCAGCCGGGAGAAGCTCACCGAGACCCTGATGCCCGAGCTGATGTCGGTGGTGCGGCACGTCTCCTGCGACGACGACACCACCCGCAAGACGCTCTGGAAGCTGTTCGACGGCACCCTCGTCGAGTCGGTGCTGATGCGCTACCCGGACCGGGTCACCATGTGCATCAGCTCCCAGGCCGGCTGCGGCATGAACTGTCCGTTCTGCGCCACCGGCCAGGCCGGGCTGACCCGCAACCTGTCCACCGCCGAGATCGTCGAGCAGATCGCCGCCGGGATGCGCGCGCTCAAGGCCGGAGAGATCCCCGGTGGCGAGGCGCGGCTGTCCAACGTGGTCTTCATGGGCATGGGCGAGCCGCTGGCCAACTACAACCGGGTGCTGGCCGCGATCCGCCGGCTGACCGACCCGGCGCCGGACGGCTTCGGCCTGTCCCAGCGCGGCATCACCGTCTCCACCGTCGGCCTCGTCCCGGCGATGAACCGGCTGGCCGACGAGGGCCTTAGCTGCCGTCTGGCGCTGTCGCTGCACGCCCCGGACGACGAGCTGCGCGACGAACTGGTCCCGGTGAACACCCGGTGGAAGGTCGCCGAGGTGCTGGACGCGGCCTGGAACTACGCGGAGAAGTCCGGCCGCCGGATCTCCATCGAGTACGCGCTGATCAAGGACATCAACGACCAGGCCTGGCGCGCCGACCTGCTCGGCCGGCTGATCAAGAACCACCGGGTGCACGTCAACCTGATCCCGCTGAACCCGACCCCGGGTTCCAAGTGGACGGCCTCCCGGCCCGAGGACGAGCGCGAGTTCGTCCGCCGGCTCCAGTCCCACGGCGTGCCGACGACGGTCCGCGACACTCGCGGCCAGGAGATCGACGGCGCCTGCGGTCAGCTCGCCGCGGCCGGCTGAGCCCCACTACGGGAGGACCGGCTAGCGCAGCCCGGCGGCCGCCAGCGCGGCGGTCGCCCCGCCGGTCAGCAGCAGCGTGGTGCCGACCGCCAGGGTGCGCAGCAGGACCGCGCCGAACAACAGCCGCGGCGAGGTGCCGAGGCGCAGCAGCGCGTCGGTGACCTCGCGGCGGTCGGTGCGGACCTCGGCCAGTCGGGAGACCACCGCGGCGGCCGCGCAGCCGAGCACCAGGCAGGCCTCGACGGCGGGCAGTGCGTCGGCGCTTTCGGGCGTGCCGATCCAGTAGCGGATGGTGGTGAGCACCAGCGCGACGACGAGGGTGAGGACGGCCAGCGGCGGGCCGAGGCGGCGGGCCTGGGCGGTCAGGCCTCGACCGGCGAGCAGCCGCAGCGGGGTGGGCCGGCCGAGGGCGAGCAGCCGTCCGGTCCAGGCGAGCAGCGGGCCGGTGAGCAGTGTGAGCCCGAGCGCGCTGGCGGACCAGCCGCCGAGGGCGGCGGTGCTGGTGGTGCCGAGTCCGGCGGGCAGGTGGATCGGGCGGCCGTCGGACTCGGCGTCGGGCCGCAGCGCGATGAGTTCGAGCGCGGCGCCGATCACCACCAGTCCGATCGGCAGGGCGATCCGCCAGACGCCGAAGCCGGTCGGGCTGTGGGCGCGGCCGCCGGGCAGGGTGTCGGCGACGGGCACCGCGCAGGCGGCGGCGATGCCGGCGGTGATCGGGACCAGGGCGAGCAGCGTGACGGGCGCGGCGGCCGGCAGCGGTACGCCCATGCCGAGGTCGGGGGCGAGCGAGGGCCCGGCGATGTCGTTGCGCAGGACCAGGAAGAGCAGCAGGGTGAGCACGCTGCCGAGGGCGCAGGCGAGGGCGACCTCGCTGGCGATCAGAGCGCGGATCCGGCGGGAGCCGGCCCCGGCGGCGGTGAGTCCGGCGATCCGCTCGGGCCGCCGGGCGGGCACCGAGCGGGCGGCGACGGCCGCGAACCAGGCGACGGCGGCCAGCGGGGGCAGGCACCAGAGCAGTCGGACCAGCGCGTCGGTGCCGCCGAGCGGTTCGCTCAGCGCCCGGCCGAGGGAGCGCAGCAGGAACGCGGCGACGACGGCGGCGGCCAGTGCGGTGAGCAGCCAGCGGCCGAGGTCGGGCACCCGGTAGCCCCGGGCCAGACGGAGGTAGAACACGTCGACTCTTTCAGCGGCTGGGCGTCGTCAGCGTCGGGTGGCCGTGACGGCGGGCGCACCGGTCGTCCCCGGGGCGGCGGTGCCGCGGGGGACAGGGGCGGCGGGGGCGGTGAGCCGTCCGTCGACGAGGGCGACGGCGCGGTCCGCGAACCGGACGAGCTCGGGGTCGTGGGTGGCCAGGACGAGGGTGAGCTGGTGCGAGCGGGCCGCGCTGGTCAGTATCCGCAGCACCTGGTCGGAGGCCTCGCGGTGCAGCGGGGCGGTGGGGTCGTCGGCGAAGACGACCGGCGGCAGCGGGGCGAGGGCGCGGGCGACGGCGATCCGCTGGCGCTGGCTCTGGACCAGCCGGTCGGGGCGCTGCCGGCCGATCTCGCCGACGTCGAGGCGCTCCAGCCACTCGTCGGCGGCGGTGTAGGCGGCCTTGTTGCCGGCCCCGGCGAGGAGCAGCGGCAGGGCGACGTTCTCACGGGCGGTCAGTTCGGGTACCAGGTGCGGTTCGGAGCCGACGAAGCCGAAGCGGTCGCGGCGCAGCCGTTCGCGGCCGGCGCGGCCGAGGGTGTGCACGGGCGAGCTGTTGAACCAGACCTCGCCCTCGTCGACCGGGAGCTGGGCGGAGAGGCAGCCGAGCAGGGTGCTCTTGCCGGAGCCGCGCGGGCCGGTGACGGCGAGCACCTCGCCGTCGCGGACGCCGATCGAGATGCCGCGCAGCGCGGGGGTGCCGTAGTGGGACTTGACGATCCCTCGGGCCCACAGCACGTCGTTGTCAGGCGGTGCCGCTGACATGAGGTTCCATCCTGGGTGCCGCAGGGATATGACAGTCGTCAGATTAGAACGACCGGGGCCTCGCGCGGTTGCGGCGCACTGGTCCATCACGGGCAAATCACCCGCATTCAGGCATGTTTGGTCGTACGACTGTGATGTTGGCGGGTCATCGGAGCGCGGACGCCGAAGGGCGGCCCCGGGGATCGGGGCCGCCCTTCGGCGGAGGGTGGGGAAGAGGGCTCAGGGGATCAGAGCTTCGCCCACGCGTCGGTGAGGCTGGTCCGCAGGATCTGCTCGATCTCGTCGAAGGTCGACTGGTCGGAGATCAGCGGCGGGGCCAGCTGGACGACCGGGTCGCCACGGTCGTCGGCGCGGCAGTACAGGCCGTTGTCGAAGAGGGCCTTCGAGAGGAAGCCGTAGAGCACGCGCTCGGTCTCCTCGTCGTTGAAGGTCTCCTTGGTGACCTTGTCCTTCACGAGCTCGATGCCGTAGAAGTAGCCGTTGCCGCGGACGTCGCCGACGATCGGCAGGTCGCGCAGCTTGCTCAGGGTGCCCAGGAAGCGCGACTCGTTGTCGAGCACGTGCTGGTTCAGGCCCTCGCGCTCGAAGATGTCGAGGTTGGCGAGCGCCACGGCCGAGGAGACCGGGTGGCCGGCGAAGGTGTAGCCGTGCAGGAAGGTGTTGTCACCCTTGTAGAACGGCTCGGCGATGCGGTCCGAGATGATCGTGGCGCCGATCGGGGAGTAGCCCGAGGTCATGCCCTTGGCGCAGGTGATCATGTCCGGCACGTAGCCGAACTTGTCGGCGCCGAACATGGTGCCGAGGCGGCCGAAGGCGCAGATGACCTCGTCCGAGACCAGCAGCACGTCGTGGCGGTCGCAGATCTCGCGCAGGCGCTGGAAGTAGCCGGGCGGCGGCGGGAAGCAGCCACCGGCGTTCTGCACCGGCTCGACGAAGACGGCGGCGACGGTCTCGGGGCCCTCGAAGAGGATGGCCTCCTCGACCTGGTCGGCGCACCAGCGGCCGTACGCCTCGGGGTCGACGGTGCCGTCGGGGCCCTCGAGGTAGTGCGGGGCGCGGTAGATGTTGGTGTTCGGGGCCTTGTGGGTGCCCGGCACCAGCGGCTCGAACGGGGCCTTCAGGCCCGGCAGGCCGGTGATGGACAGCGCGCCCTGCGGGGTGCCGTGGTAGGCGATGGCGCGGGAGATGACCTTGTACTTGGTCGGCTTGCCGATCAGCTTGAAGTACTGCTTGGCGAGCTTCCAGGCGGTCTCGACGGCCTCGCCGCCACCGGTGGAGAAGAAGACCTTGTTCAGGTCGCCCGGGGCGTAGTTGGCCAGTCGCTCGGCCAGCTCGACGGCCTTCGGGTGCGCGTAGCTCCAGATCGGGAAGAACGCGAGTTCCTTGGCCTGCTTGGCGGCGACCTCGGCGAGCTCGGTGCGGCCGTGACCGGCCTGCACGACGAACAGGCCGGCCAGGCCGTCGATGTACTTCCGGCCCTTGTCGTCCCAGATGTACGTGCCCTCGCCCTTGACGATGGTCGGCACGGGGGAGTTCTCGTACGACGACATGCGGGTGAAGTGCATCCACAGGTGGTCGTAGGCGGTCTTGGAAAGGTCCTTCTGCGCCGGGTCGGCTGTCATCGGGTGCCCCAGGTGTAGGTCTGTTTCCGGAGCTTCAGGTAAACGAAGCTCTCGGTGCTCCGCACGCCGGGAAGCGCGCGGATGCGCTTGTTGATCAGTTCGAGCAGGTGCTCGTCGTCCTCGCAGACCAGTTCGGCCAGGAGATCGAACGAGCCTGCGGTGCAGACGACGTAGTCGACCTCGTCGAGGGCGGCCAGCGCGTCGGCGACGGGCTCGATGTCGCCCTCGACCCGGATGCCGACCATCGCCTGGCGGGTGAAGCCGACGGTGAGCGGGTCCGTGACGGCGACGATTTGCATCACGCCCTGGTCGAGCAGCTTCTGGACGCGCTGCCGTACGGCTGCCTCGGACAGGCCGACGGCCTTGCCGATGGCGGCGTACGGGCGGCGCCCGTCCTCCTGAAGCTGCTCGATGATCGCCTTGGAGGCGGCGTCGAGGGGAACGCTCGCGTTCCGGTCGCGGTTGGCCACGCGGCCACTGTGCCTGATCGCTCCCCTGTTCGCAAGCGTGGAAGCTGCTGATTTCGTCGCGATCTTGGAAATCCAATGCGGATTTCATTGCGGATGTGACTTCGTCCTGTCGATCCCGGCAGTCTTGCGGCTACTCTGGCACGGTACGCGCGCGCCCCCGCACGGCGGCGTGCGTTCCGCCACCAGTGGACCGCGCCGCTTCGGGCCCGGCCACTCGGCACCCTTCGTAGGCCGGATTCGCCGACGTACCATGGCGCCGGAATCTGCAACGCCGCAGGCCCAGACCGAGGAGAGACCCGTGAGCGACCTTCGCACGCTGCGCAACTACATCAATGGTGAGTTCGTCGACGCGGCTGACGGCCGCACGCTCGACATCGTCGACCCGGCGACCGGCGAGGTGTACGCGACGTCGCCGCTGTCCGGCGCCGCTGACGTGGACGCGGCCATGGCCTCGGCCGCCGCCGCGTTCCCGATCTGGCGCGACGCCACCCCGAGCACCCGGCAGAAGCTGCTGCTCAAGATCGCCGACGCGGTCGAGGCCCGGGCCGACGAGATCGTCGACGCGGAGGTGCGCAACACCGGCAAGCCCCGCGCGCTGACCCTCTCCGAGGAGATCGGCCCGATGGTGGACCAGATCCGCTTCTTCGCCGGCGCCGCCCGCCTGCTGGAGGGCAAGGCCGCCGGTGAGTACATGGACGGGATGACCTCGATCGTCCGCCGCGAGCCGGTCGGCGTCTGTGCCCAGGTCGCGCCGTGGAACTACCCGATGATGATGGCGGTCTGGAAGTTCGCCCCGGCCATCGCCGCCGGTAACACCGTCGTGCTGAAGCCCTCGGACACCACCCCGGCCTCCACCGTGCTGCTGGCCGACATCATCGGCGGCATCCTCAAGGAGCTGGAGTTGCCGGCCGGCGTCTTCAACGTCATCTGCGGTGACCGCGAGACCGGCAAGCTGATGGTCGAGCACAGGACCCCGGCGATGGCCTCCATCACCGGTTCGGTCCGGGCCGGCATCCAGGTCGCCGAGTCGGCCTCCAAGGACGTCAAGCGCGTCCACCTGGAGCTGGGCGGCAAGGCCCCGGTCGTGGTCTTCGAGGACGCCGACATCGCCGAGGCCGTCGAGGGCATCTCGGTGGCCGGCTACTTCAACGCCGGCCAGGACTGCACGGCCGCCACCCGCGTACTGGTGCACGAGTCGATCCACGACGCCTTCGTCGAGGCGCTGGCCAAGGCCGCGGCCGAGACCAAGACCGGCGGCGTGGACGACGAGGACGTGCTGTACGGCCCGCTGAACAACGCCAACCAGCTGAAGCAGGTGGCCGGCTTCATCGAGCGGCTGCCCGCCCACGCCAAGGTTGAGGCCGGTGGCCACCGGGTCGGCGACAAGGGCTACTTCTACGCCCCGACCGTCGTCTCCGGCCTGCAGCAGGACGACGAGATCATCCAGAACGAGGTCTTCGGCCCGGTCATCACCGTGCAGAAGTTCACCGACGAGGACCAGGCCGTCGAGTACGCCAACGGCGTCGAGTTCGCGCTGGCCTCCTCGGTGTGGACCAAGGACCACGCCCGCGCCATGCGGATGTCGCGCCGCCTGGACTTCGGCTGCGTCTGGATCAACACCCACATCCCGCTGGTCGCCGAGATGCCGCACGGTGGCTTCAAGAAGTCCGGCTACGGCAAGGACCTGTCGGCGTACGGCTTCGAGGACTACACCCGCGTGAAGCACGTCATGACCGCGATCTAGCGGGTCGTGACCATCGGGCGCAGGATGACCGCGATCTGATTCTGATCTCGGTCAGAACTCGTCCGAACTGACAAGGGGCCCGGGTCTTTTCGACCCGGGCCCTGTCGCTTTGCACCCTGTCGGCGGGTGGCGTGACCGACTGACAGGATGAAACTGCACTTAGGGGACCGGCGGCTCTAGCCTTACCGGCATGAGCATCCCCACCGCTGACTCAGCCGCCGGCCGGGCCGTCAAGGCCGCCGACCGCGCGCACGTCTTCCACTCGTGGTCCGCCCAGGCGCTGATCGACCCCCTCGCGGTGGCCGGCGCCGAGGGCTCGTACTTCTGGGACTACGACGGCAACCGCTACCTCGACTTCTCCTCGCAGCTGGTCAACACCAACATCGGCCACCAGCACCCGAAGGTGGTCGCCGCGATCCAGGAGCAGGCGGCGAAGCTCTGCACCATCGCCCCCGGCTTCGCGGTCGAGTCGCGCAGCGAGGCCGCCCGGCTGATCGCCGAGCGCACCCCGGGCGACCTGGACAAGATCTTCTTCACCAACGGCGGCGCCGAGGCCGTCGAGAACGCCATCCGGCTGGCCCGGCTGCACACCGGCCGGCAGAAGGTGCTGTCCACCTACCGCTCGTACCACGGCGCCACCGCCAACGCGATCGCGCTCACCGGCGACCCGCGGCGCTGGGCCAACGAGACCGGCGTCTCCGGTGTGGTGCACTTCTGGGGCCCGTACCCCTACCGCTCCAACTTCCACGCCGAGAACGAGGCGCAGGAGTGCGAGCGCGCGCTGTCGCACCTGGAGCAGGTGATCGCCTTCGAGGGGCCGGGTACGGTCGCGGCGGTCATCCTGGAGACGGTGGTCGGCACCGCGGGCATCCTGGTCCCGCCGGCGGGGTACCTGGCCGGGGTGCGGGAGATCTGCGACCGCTACGGGATCGTGTTCATCCTGGACGAGGTGATGGCCGGCTTCGGCCGCACCGGCGAGTGGTTCGCCGCCGACCACTGGGGCGTCGTCCCGGACCTCATGACCTTCGCCAAGGGCGTCAACTCGGGCTACGTGCCGCTGGGCGGCGTGGCGATCAACACCGAGATCGCCGCCACCTTCGCCGAGCGGCCGTTCCCCGGCGGGCTCACCTACTCCGGGCACCCGCTGGCCTGCGCCTCGGCGGTGGCCACCATCAACGCGATGGCGGAGGAGGGCATCGTCGAGAACGCCAAGCACATCGGCGAGACGGTGCTCGGCCCGGGTCTGCGCGAGCTGGCCGAGCGGCACCCCTCGATCGGCGAGGTGCGCGGTCTGGGCGCGTTCTGGGCGCTCGACCTGGTCAAGGACCGGGCGACCCGCGAGCCGCTCGTCCCGTACAACGCCGCGGGCGCCGACAACGCGCCGATGGCCGAGCTGGCCGCCGCCTGCAAGCAGCGCGGGCTCTGGCCGTTCGTCAACATGAACCGCTTCCACGTCGTCCCGCCGTGCACCGTCACCGAGGAGGAGGCCAAGGCCGGCCTCGCGGTGCTGGACGAGGTGCTGTCGCTCACCGACGCGCACGCTGTCTGACGTACCTACCAGGACGGCCCCGGGCACCCGTGTCCGGGGCCGTCCCACGCTCCGGAAGGTCCCACATGCCCAGCAGCTCCACCCTGACCCGCCGCCCCGCCCCCGACCGCCCGCAGGGCCCCGCGCGCATACGCCGACGTTCCGTGCTCGGCGGGGCCGCGCTGCTCGGCGCCGGGACGCTGACCGGCTGCGGCATCCCGTCCGCGTACGTCGCCGAGGACCGCCGCTCGGCGCCGGACCGCTCGGAGAGCGACAAGCGGCTGAACTTCTCCAACTGGACGCAGTACATCGACACCGACGACCAGGGCAGGCGCCCGACCCTGGACGCGTTCAGCGAGAAGACCGGGATCGCGGTCACCTACACCGAGGACATCAACGACAACGACGAGTTCTTCGGCAAGATCAGCCCGGTGCTCACCCAGGGCGCCGACCCGGGCCGGGACCTGATGGTGATCAGCGACTGGATGGCCGGGCGGTACGTCTCGCTGGGCTGGGTGCAGGCGATGGACCGGGCCAACCTTCCCAACGTCACCGCCAACCTGGACCCGCAGCTGTCGAACCCGGCCTTCGACCCCGGGCGCAAGCGCAGCGTGCCCTGGCAGTCCGGGATCACCGGCATCGCGTACAACCGAAAGGCGCTCGGCCGGGAGCTCAAGTCCACCGCCGACCTGTGGGCGCCCGACCTCAAGGGCCGGGTCACCCTGTTCGCCGGGCTGGACGAGGCGCTCGGGCTGCTGATGCTCTCCCAGGGCGCGGACATCACCGCCTTCGGCGACGACGACGCGCACCGGGCGATGGACCTGGTGCAGAAGATGGTCGACACCGGGCACGTCCGCCGCTTCACCGGCAACGACTACACCAGCGACCTCGCCTCCGGCGCCGCGGTCGCCTGCCAGGCCTACTCCGGCGACGCCGTCCAACTCACCGCCGAGAACCCGAACATCGCCTTCCTGGTGCCGGAGGAGGGCGGCGAGCTGTGGGCGGAGAGCCTGATGATCCCCAACCGGGCCGTCCACAAGCGCAACGCCGAGCTGCTGATCGACTACTACTACCAGCCGGAGGTGGCGGCCGAACTCGCCGCGGCCGTCCAGTACATCTGCCCGGTGCCGGCCGCCCGCGAGGTGCTGGCGAACAGCGGGGACAAGGACAAGGCCGAACTCGCCGAGAACCCGCTGGTGTTCCCGACCGAGGAGATGCGCGCCCGGCTGCACAGCATGCGCGACGTCACCTCGGCCGAGCGGCCGGAGCTGCACAAGGTCTGGGGGCGCATCACCGGGGTGTGACGCCGGGGCGCGACGCTCACCTGCGGACGGCGTCCAGCGCGAGCAGCGCCACGTGCAGGGACAGGCAGGACTCCACCTGGTCGAGGTCGACGCCGAGGATGCGCTCGACCTTGTGCAGCCGGTCGTAGAAGGACGGCCGGGACAGGTGCGCGGCGTCGGCCGCCGCCGACTTGTTCCGGCCCTGCTCCAGGTAGATCCGCAGCATCTGCACCAACTGGCCGTTGTGCTCGGCGTCGTGGGCCAGCAGCGGGCCCAACTCCCGTTCCACGTACGTCTGCAGGCGGGCGTCGTCGCGCAGCAGGTGGAGCAGGCCGCGCAGCCGGACGTCGGGCAGCCGGTAGTAGGAGGCGGTCCGGCCGCCGCCGGGCGCGTCGTGCAGGGCCGCGTCGGCGACCTGGGCGGCCTCCAGCAGGGTGCGCCGGGCGTCGCGGACCGAGCCGACCGAGGAGCCGACCGCGACCACCGGGCCGGGGGCGTCGGCGCCCTCCCGGCCGGCGTCGGCGGACATCCGGCGCAGGGTGGCCGAGAAGGAGTCCAGCGCGGAGTGCTCGTCCTGCTGGGCGCCGAGTGCGATCAGCAGGCCCACGCCCTCGTCGTCGAGCGCGCCGACCAGGGCGGACAGCCGGCAGGCCCGGACCGCGCCGGCGGCCAGCTCGGTGAAGTCGCGCAGCCGGGCCTGGGCCTCCAGCGCGGCCGGGATCGGCCCGCGGCGTTGGCGCAGCACCACGCCGACCAGCCGGCGCCCCTCCAGCGGGACGCCGAGCGCCTGGGCGCGCAGGGCCACCTCGGAGACGGTCAGCGCGTGGGTGAGGATGCCGGAGAGCAGGGTGCGGTGGGTCTGCCGTTCCAGGCTCTCCCGGTCGCGCACCACCAGCCGGTTGAGCGCCAGCGCCGAGGCGCCGCGCTCCAGCAGCATGGCGTGCGGGTGGGTCTCGCCCTCCGGCAGCGGACCCGGATCCTGGACCAGCACCAGCCGGCCCCAGTCCTGGCCGCGGGCGCCGACGGTGGTCACCAGCCAGCCGCTGCGCGGGTCGTGGCCGGTGCGGCCGGGCGGACGGACCCCGCGCGAGCGGCGCTCCCAGTCCTCCAGCAGCTCGGCCTCCGGGCGTCCGGCGCTGTCGTGGGCGAGCACCTGGTGGGCCAGGTTCTCCAGGACCACCGGCGCGCCCGCCATCCCGGCCACCTGGCGGATCACCTCGGGTGGCTCGGCGCCCTCCACCACCAGCTCGTTGAACACCTGGTGCACCGACTCGGAGACCCGCAGCTGCTCCAGCTGGGCGTTGACCACCAGGGCGTGCACGGCCTCGGTGACGGCGACGAAGCGCACCTCGCGGCGGAGCGTGACCAGTGGCAGCCCGCACTGCTCGGCGGCGTTCACCAGGGCGCGCGGCAGCGAGTCGAAGTAGCGCCGCCCGAACTCGACCACCAGGCCGGCCACCCCGACCTCGTCCAGGTCGCGGACGTAGCGGGCCAGGCCCGCGCGGTCCTCGGGCAGCGCGATGCCGGTGGTCAGCACCAGCTCGCCGCCCTGGAGCACCCCGGCGACGTCGGGCAGCTCGCTCACATGGACCCAGCGGATCGGCCGCTCCAGGCGGTCGGCGCCGGCCACCACCTGGGGCAGGCCGCGCCGCATCACCTCCAGGTCGAGCACGCGGGCGACGGTGGGAAGCATCGCGGGCCTCCAGAGCCGGGGGAGCGGGAGCAGGGGGGATCAGAGTGTCAGGTAAATCATCCATCGCGGCGACGACCTGTTGCCCTCCGAACGGCCTTGCACTCTGTAAGGCCCTTCGTGCCGAGACTGTCGAAGTGACCCTTGTCACGTCAACCCCGCAGCGGGCAAGGTCAGCGGGACCGCAGACCCCCACGGCGGAAGCGCGAACCCGCAGCGTGCGGTCGGACCGCCGGCACTTGGAGGAACCAGATGGACCTGACCGACTTCGGCGCGGGCGCGCAGTACATCGCGGGCCGTCAGAGCCGGGGCGGCGGCGAACCCTTCCAGGTCGTCAACCCCGCCGACGGCAGCGTGGTCGAGCAGGTCGCGCTGGCCACCGCCGCCGATGTGGACACCGCCGTCGCCGCCGCGAAGGCCGCCCTGCCCGGCTGGTCCTCCGCCACCCCCGGCGCCCGGTCCGAGGCGCTCACCCGGCTCGCCGCCGTACTGACCGACGCGGCGCAGGACCTCGCCCGGGTCGAGACCGCGCAGACCGGCAAGCCGGTCAAGCTGGCCACCGAGTTCGACGTTCCCGGCACCATCGACAACACCGCCTTCTTCGCCGGCGCCGCCCGCAACCTGGAGGGCAAGGCGGCCGGCGAGTACTCCGGCGACCACACCTCCTACGTACGGCGCGAGGCGATCGGCGTGGTCGGCTCGATCTCGCCGTGGAACTACCCGCTGCAGATGGCCGCCTGGAAGATCCTCCCGGCCATCGCCGCCGGCAACACCATCGTGCTCAAGCCGGCCGAGCTGACCCCGCTGACCTCGCTGATGTTCGCCCGGGCCTGCACCGAGGCGGGCATCCCGGACGGCGTGGTCAACGTGGTCACCGGCGCCGGGCGCACGGCCGGCGAGCACCTGGTCGCCCACCCCGACGTCGCGATGGTCTCCTTCACCGGCTCCACCGCGGTCGGCCGGCGGGTCGCCGAACTCGCCACCGCGAGCGTCAAGCGCACCCACCTCGAACTCGGCGGCAAGGCCCCGTTCGTGGTCTTCGACGACGCCGACCTGGACGCCGCGGTGCACGGCGCCGTCGCCGCTTCGCTGATCAACGGCGGCCAGGACTGCACCGCCGCCACCCGCGCCTACGTCCAGCGCCCGCTGTACGAGGCCTTCGTGGCCGGGGTGGCCGAGCTGTACGCGGCGATCCGGATCGGCGACCCGCGCAATCCGCACACCGACCTCGGCCCGCTGGTCTCGTACACCCACCGGGACCGGGTGGCCGGCTTCGTGGAGCGTGCCCGTTCCTACGCCACCGTGGTCACCGGCGGCCCCGTGCCGGAGCGGGGCCACGACGGCACCGACCTCACCCGGGGCGCCTACTACGCGCCGACCCTGATCACCGGCGCGGCCCAGGACAGCGAGGTGGTCCAGGGGGAGGTGTTCGGCCCGGTGCTGGTCGTGCTGCCCTTCGACGGCGACGACGAGGGCCTGCGGCTGGCCAACGACACCCCGTACGGCCTGGCCGCCTCCGCCTGGACCGGCAACGTGCACCGCTCGCTGCGCGCCACCCGGGAGATCGCCGCCGGGTGCGTCTGGGTCAACGACCACATCCCGATCATCAGCGAGATGCCGCACGGCGGGTACAAGGCGTCCGGCTACGGAAAGGACATGTCCCAGTACTCGCTCGACGAGTACACCCAGGTCAAGCACGTCATGTTCGACACCACCGCGGTGGCCCGCAAGGACTGGCACCGCACCGTCTTCGGCGACAGATAACCCCCGGACCGTGGTGCTCCCCCATGCACCCCCATTCCCCCAGGAGGCCCGATCCATGGCGTTCAAGGCGTTCAACGAGCTCACCGACGGTCTGCCCGAACCGGTCCGCAGGGCCTGGGAACGCAGTCTGACCGGCGGCCGGGCCGCGGTCGGCCGCCGCACCCTGCTGCGCGCCGCCGCGCTGACCGCCGGGGCGGGCACCCTGGCCGCCTGCGGCATCCCGGCGGCCCCCCGGGCGACCGGCGACTCGACCGCGGGCGCCGCCAAGGACCTCTCGGACGGCGAGAGGGAGGTCGACTTCTCCAACTGGCCGCTGTACGTGGACACCGACGAGAAGGACAAGCAGAAGCACGGCACCCTGGACGCCTTCACCGCCGCCACCGGCATCAGGGTCAAGTACAACGAGGACGTCAACGACAACGTCGAGTTCTTCGGCAAGATCAAGCCGCAGCTCGCGTCCGGCCAGGACACCGGCCGCGACCTGATGGTGCTCACCGACTGGATGGCCGCCCGGCTGATCCGGCTCGGCTGGGCGCAGAAGCTCGACCCGGCGAACGTCACCACCGCGATCACCAACATCGAGGCCCGCTTCCGCGCCCCCGACTGGGACCCGGGCCGGCTCTACTCCTACCCGTGGGCCGGGATCCAGACCGTCGTCGCGTACAACCGCAAGGCGACCAAGGGGAAGGAGGTCACCAGCGTCTCGCAGCTGCTGGACGACCCCGACCTCAAGGGCCGGGTCACCTTCCTGTCCGAGATGCGCGACACCATCGGGATGGTCCTGCTGGACCTGGGCAAGGATCCGGCCAAGTTCACCGCGGACGACTACGACGGCGCGATCGCCCGGGTGCAGAAGGCCGTCGACAGCAAGCAGATCCGCCGCTTCACCGGCAACGACTACGGCCAGGAGCTCTCCTCCGGCGACATCGCGGCCTGCGTCGCCTGGGGCGGTGACCTGATCCAGCTGCGCGCCGACAACCCGGACATCGAGTTCGTGATCCCGGAGAAGGGCTACCTCGCCTCGACCGACAACATGCTGGTCCCGGCCAAGGCGCGGCACAAGACGAACGCGGAGAAGCTGATCGACTTCTACTATCAGCCGAAGATCGCGGCGCAGCTGGTCGCGGGCATCGGCTTCGTCTCCGCCGTCACCGGGATGAAGGACGAGCTCGCCACCCTCGCCCCGGACAGCGCGGCCAACCCGCTGGTCGTACCCACCCCCGAGATGGCGGCCAAGGCGCACGTGTTCCGCACGCTCACCGAGAGCGAGGAGAGCGACTTCGAGCAGAAGTTCTCCAAGCTCATCGGCGCCTGACCGCCGTTCACGGCCGAGAAACCCAGGAAGACACCCCATGACAGACCAGCTGCGCGACGCGGCCGGCGGCGACGTCCGCCTCACCGGCATCGGCAAGACCTACGGCGCCTTCACCGCCGTCCACCCGCTCGACCTGACCGTCCCCCAGGGCTCCTTCTTCGCCCTGCTCGGCGCCTCCGGCTGCGGCAAGACCACCACCCTGCGCATGATCGCCGGCCTGGAGGAGCCCACCAGCGGCACCGTCCTGATCGGCGGACAGGACGTCACCGCCCTGCCCCCGTACAAGCGGCCGGTGAACACCGTCTTCCAGAGCTACGCGCTCTTCCCGCACCTGGACATCTTCGAGAACGTCGCCTTCGGCCTGCGCCGGCGCGGCAGGAAGGACGTCAAGAAGCAGGTCGACGAGATGCTGGAGCTGGTCGAGCTCGGCCAGTACGCCCGGCGCAAGCCGCACCAGCTCTCCGGGGGCCAGCAGCAGCGCGTCGCGGTCGCCCGCGCGCTGATCAACCACCCCCAGGTGCTGCTGCTGGACGAGCCGCTCGGCGCCCTCGACCTCAAGCTGCGCCGCCAGATGCAGCTGGAGCTCAAGCGGATCCAGACCGAGGTCGGCATCACCTTCGTGCACGTCACCCACGACCAGGAGGAGGCCATGACCATGGCCGACACGATCGCGGTGATGAACGGCGGCCGGGTCGAGCAGCTGGGCGCGCCCGCCGAGCTGTACGAGAACCCCGCCACCACCTTCGTGGCCAACTTCCTCGGCCAGTCCAACCTGCTGCCCGCCGAGGTCACCGGCGGCGTGGGCGAGGACCTGCTGCTCACCGTGGCCGGCACCCGCCTCGCCGTGCCGAAGGCGCGCTGCGCCACCGACGCCAAGCGGGTCCACCTGGGCGTGCGCCCGGAGAAGATCACCATCACCCACGGCTCCGAGAAGGCCGCCGAGGGCCGCAACACGCTGGCCGGCACCGTCGTCGACTCCAGCTTCATCGGTGTCTCCACCCAATACCTGGTGCGCACCGACGGCGGCCAGGAGGTCACCGTCTTCGAGCAGAACATGGAGCGCGACGCCCGGATCGTCCCCGGCGCCGCCGTGCTGCTGCACTGGAACCCGGCGCACTCCTTCGCCCTGGACGCCTCGCAGGCGATCGACGCGGGCACCGCGGAGGAGGCCGCATGACCGCCACCACCCCGGCCGCGCCGCCGCAGGCCGTACCCCCGGATCGCAGCCCGTCGTCGGGCCGGGAACCGAAGCCGAGGCGCAAGCTCACCCCGTACTGGCTGCTGCTGCCCGGCATCGCCTGGCTGGTCGTCTTCTTCGCCGTGCCGATGGTGTACCAGGCGTCCACCTCACTGCAGACCGGCTCCCTCGAAGAGGGATTCAAGGTCACCTGGCACATCTCGACCTACTGGGACGCCCTGGTCGAGTACAAGTGGCACTTCGTCCGCTCGTTCTCCTACGCGGCGATCGCCACCGTGCTCTGCCTGGCCGTCGGCTACCCGCTCGCGTACACGATCGCCTTCAAGGCGAACCGGCGCTGGCGCAACGTCATCCTGATCCTGGTCATCGCGCCGTTCTTCACCAGCTTCCTGATCCGCACGCTGGCCTGGAAGACCATCCTGTCCGACGGCGGCCCGGTGGTCGGCGTGCTGAACACCCTGCACGTCCTGGACGTCACCAACGCGCTCGGCCTCACCTCCGGCGACCGGGTGCTGGCCACCCCGCTCGCCGTGGTCTGCGGTCTGACGTACAACTTCCTGCCGTTCATGATCCTGCCGCTGTACACCTCGCTGGAGCGGATCGACCCCCGGCTGCACGAGGCGGCCGGCGACCTGTACGCCCGGCCGTTCACCACCTTCCGCAAGGTCACCTTCCCGATCTCGCTGCCGGGCGTGGTCGCGGGCACCCTGCTCACCTTCATCCCGGCCTCCGGCGACTACATCAACGCCCAGCTGCTGGGCTCGCCGAGCGAGCAGATGGTCGGCAACGGCATCCAGAAGCAGTTCCTGAACGTGCTCGACTACCCCACGGCGGCCGCGCTGAGCTTCATCCTGATGGCCCTGATCCTGGGCATGGTGACGGTCTACATGCGCAAGGCCGGGACGGAGGAACTGGTCTGATGTCCCGGATATCCAAGTGGATCCGCGCCCACCTGGTGGTGCTGGCCGGCCTGCTGGCCCTCGCCTACCTGGTGCTGCCCAACCTGGTCGTGCTGGCCTTCTCGTTCAACAAGCCGGTCGGCAAGTTCAACTACGAGTGGAACGAGTTCTCCACCGACGCCTGGACCAACCCCTGTGGCGTGGCCGACATGTGCCAGTCGCTCTCGCTCAGCCTGCAGATCGCGGTGCTCGCCACCATCGGCGCCACCGTGCTCGGCACCATGGTCGCCTTCGCGCTGGCCCGCTACCGCTTCCACGGCCGCTCGGCCACCACCGCGATGATCTTCCTGCCGATGGCCATGCCCGAGGTGGTCATGGCCGCCTCGCTGGGGACGCTGTTCCTCAACATGCGCATCCCGTTCGGCTTCACCACCATCCTCATCGCGCACATCATGTTCTGCCTCAGCTTCGTGGTGACGGCGGTCAAGGCGCGCGTGACGAGCATGGACCCGAGGCTCGAACAGGCCGCCCAGGACCTCTACGCGACCCCCACCCAGACCTTCCTGAGGGTCACCCTGCCGCTGGCCGCCCCCGGCATCGCGGCCGGTGCGCTGCTCAGCTTCGCGCTCTCCTTCGACGACTTCATCATCACCCAGTTCAACTCGGGCCCGACCACGGTCACCTTCCCGATGTTCGTCTGGGGCGCCTCGCAGCGCGGCATCCCGGTGCAGGTGAACGTCATCGGCACCGCGATGTTCGTTGCCGCGGTCGCGCTGACCGTCGTCGGGCAGTGGATCGGCAACCGTCGGAAGGCCGCCGCCTGACGCACCACTCGACGTACAGCCGGCAGCGGTGGCTCACAACCGTCATCTATTCGCAGAAAGTGGCTGATAATGCATGGACTCCGCCCGCGCACTCAGTGACGCCAGGCCCACCCCCTTCTGGCTGGAGGACCCCGGTCGGCCGGAGGCGTTGCCCGCCCTGGTCGGCGACACCGCCTGCGACCTGCTGGTCGTCGGCGGCGGCTACTCCGGCCTGTGGACCGCCCTCATCGCCAAGGAACGCGACCCCTCACTGGACGTCGTGCTGGTCGAGGGTAACGAGGTCGGGTGGGCCGCGTCCGGGCGCAACGGCGGATTCTGCGCGGCCAGCCTCACCCACGGCTTCGGCAACGGCCTGCAGCGCTGGCCCGCCGAACTCGCCCAGCTGGAACGCCTCGGCGCCGCCAACCTCGACGGCATCGAGGCCGCCCTCAAGCGCTACGGCATCGACGCCGAGTGGGAGCGCACCGGCGAGATCGACATCGCCACCCAGCCCCACCAGGTCGAGGAGCTGCACGAGATCGCCGAGGCCGTCGCCCGGTACGGCTTCGACCTCACCGTCCTGGACGCCGACCAGCTGCGCGCCGAGGTGAACTCGCCGACCTTCCTGGGCGGCCTCTGGGACAAGGAGGGAGTGGCGATGGTCCACCCCGCCAAGCTCGCCTGGGGCCTCAAGGACGCCTGCCTGAGCCAGGGCGTGCGGATCTTCGAACACACCCGGGCCACCGACCTGCGGGAGCACGGCAGCGGCATGGCCGCCCGCACCCCGTACGGCCGGGTGTTCGCCCGCCGGGTCGCGCTCGGCACCAACGTCTTCCCGTCCCTGCTCAAGCGCGTCCGTCCGTACATCGTGCCGGTGTACGACTACGCACTGATGACCGAGCCGCTCGACGACGAGCAGCTCGCCGCGATCGGCTGGCGCGGCCGCCAGGGGCTGGGCGACAGCGCCAACAAGTTCCACTACTTCCGGCTCTCCGCCGACAACCGGATCCTCTGGGGCGGCTACGACGCCGTCTACCACTACGGCGGCCACGTCCGGCACGAGTACGACCAGCGGCCGGAGACCTTCCGCACCCTGGCCAACCACTTCTTCCGCTGCTTCCCGCAGCTGGAGGGGCTGCGCTTCACCAACGCCTGGGGCGGCGCCATCGACACCTGCAGCCGGTTCTCGGCGTTCTTCGACACCGCGTACCGGGGCAAGGTCGCCTACGCGGTCGGGTACACCGGGCTCGGCGTCGGCGCGACCCGCTTCGGCGCCGAGGTGATGCTCGACCTGCTCGCCGGCGAGCGCACCGAACGCACCTCGCTGGACATGGTGCGCTCCAAGCCGCTGCCGTTCCCTCCCGAACCGGTGCGCTGGGCGGGGATCGAGATCACCACCCGGTCGCTGGAGCGGTCCGACCGCAACGGCGGCCACCGCAACCTCTGGCTGCGCACGCTCGACCGGCTGGGGCTCGGCTTCGACAGCTGACCCCGCCCAGCGCGTCACGCGACCCGTGCAGTCACGCGACCCGTGTAAGAGGGACCCGCCGTCCGCCTCTTCCTGGTGACGGCGGGTCTCGGTCTTCCGCCGTCCGACCGGGACGAACGGCGAGAAACGGGGACACGACATGGAGAGCACCGGACTGCACTGGCTCGCCCAGGTGGCACCGGACCCGGAGGCCTTCCGGGCACAGTGGGAACGCTCCGGGCTTGGCCTGATGCTGCTACCGGCGGGACGCCGCTGGGACGTCCTCTCCGTCCCCGGACGGCTCGGGCGCCCCGCCCTGGACGTCCTGGACACCGGCTCCCGCGGCCCGGTGCTCACCGATTTCGGGGACGAGCACGTCAGCTTCCTGGTGCCGGTCGGCACCGCCGCCCGCTGGGTCGGCACCGGCGTGCGCTGCGCGGGGGAGGGCACCTGGATCGTCGTCCCGCACCCCGAACGCAGCAGTCGGGGCGTGCGATGGCTGGTCCCGCCCGACGGCTCCGGGCGGCTCAACGACCCGGTGTTCCTGGAGTTCGCCCTGCACGAAGCGGCGGCCGGACTCACCGGCTGGTGAGCGTCCGCGCGTCCGGCGGAGCGGCGCGCGGCGCGGGCGGTCGCGTCAGACTGGAGGCGTGACCACCGCTCCGCACGCCGTCGACGCCGCCCTGCGACCGGGCCTCGCCCAGCTGCGACTGGCCGCCCTGGCCGCGCCCGTCTGCGCCCGGTACGGACTGGCGCTGGCCGGTGGGCACGCGCTGCGTGCCCACGGCGTGGCGGCCTGCGCGCAGGACGGGCTCACCCTGGCGACCGGCGGTGCCGACCTGCCGGAGGTGGGCGCCGCGCTGGCCGAGGCCTACCGCGCGGCGGGCGGCGGAGTCGTCGAGCGGCCCGGCACCCCGCGCCTGGAGCAGCTGACCGTACGGCTGGCGCTGGGCGCTCGCACCCACTCGGTGGAGCTGCGGAAGGAACCACTCGGCCACCGGCCGGTCCGGCTCGACCTGGGCGCCCCGGCACCGGACGAGCCGCCGGTGGTGCTGCCGGTGGTCGCACTGGAGGACGCGGCGGCGCTCACCACCGCGCTGCTGGTCGACCGGGGCATGCCGCGCGACCTGATCGACGTGCACGCCCTCACCCGCTGCTACCGGGAGGGCGAACTGCTCGCGCTGGCTGGAGAGCTGGACCCGGAGTTCCAGCCGTCCGCGCTCGCCGACCGACTGGAGACGCTGGCCGAGGCCGCGGACGGCCGGTTCCGCGCCCGGGGCGTCGAGGCCGGCTCGGTGGACGGGTTGAAGCGGTGGGCGCTGGCCTGGGCACAGGACCTGCGGCTGGACCTGCTGGAGACCCAGGAGGCGGCGGACGGGCTGCACGACCCGTACCTGGAGGACGAGGAGTCCTGAGTCATGGGCTGGGGGTTTACGCGTTCGGAGTAGCGACCGAACGACCTGTAAGGCTGAATCCGCGATCCCCGTCAGCCTGTTCGTTGAGCCTCGCCGGGACGGCCACCAGACTGGGAGATGAGCGCGGTAGCCCCGTGAATTCCCGTCGCCCACCCCTCGCGGGGGCGGCGCCAGACCGGACCGGTGGCAGGACGCCGCCCGGGACTTCGGAGGCAGACGGACCTTGAGCAAGCACATCATTCACTGGATCGGCGGCGGCCCCGTCGCCACCGCCGGCGCGGCGCCCCGCCGCGGTGACATCTTCGACCCGGCCACCGGCCAGGTCTCCGGCCACGTCGACTTCGCCGAGATCGCCGAGGTCGACCAGGCCGTGGCCGCCGCCGCCTCGGCGTTCGCCGAGTGGCGCACCGCCTCGGTGGCCAAGCGGACCACGGTGCTCTTCGCCTTCCGCGAGCTGCTGAACGCCCGCCGGGACGAGCTGGCCTCGATCATCGTGTCCGAGCACGGCAAGGTGCACTCGGACGCGCTGGGCGAGATCGCCCGCGGCCTGGAGGTCGTCGAGTACGCCTGCGGCATCCCGCAGCTGCTCAAGGGCGGCTTCACCGAGCAGGCCTCCACCGGCATCGACGTCTACTCGATCCGCCAGCCGCTCGGACCGATCGCGATCATCTCGCCGTTCAACTTCCCGGCGATGGTGCCGATGTGGTTCTTCCCGATCGCCATCGCGGCCGGCAACACCGTCGTGGTGAAGCCCTCGGAGAAGGACCCGTCGGCCGCCAACTTCCTGGCCGGGCTGTGGAAGGAGGCCGGGCTGCCGGACGGCGTCTTCAACGTCGTGCACGGTGACAAGGTGGCCGTCGACCGCCTGCTGGAGCACCCGGACATCAAGTCCGTCAGCTTCGTCGGCTCCACCCCGATCGCCCGCTACGTCTACGAGACCGGCACCCGCTACGGCAAGCGCGTGCAGGCCCTGGGCGGCGCCAAGAACCACATGCTGGTCCTGCCGGACGCCGACCTCGACCTCGCCGCCGACGCGGCCGTCAACGCCGGCTTCGGCGCGGCAGGCGAGCGCTGCATGGCTGTCTCCGTCCTGGTCGCGGTCGACCCGATCGGCGACGAGCTGGTCGACAAGATCAAGCAGCGGATCGCCGGCCTGAAGGTCGGCCCCGGCTGCAACGGCGACTCCGAGATGGGCCCGCTGGTCACCGGCCAGCACCGCGACAAGGTCACCTCCTACGTCGAGTCCGGCCTCGCCGACGGCGCCGAGCTCGCCGTGGACGGCCGCAAGCACCCGATCACCACCGAGGACGAGAACGGCGCCCCGACCGCGGACGGCTTCTGGCTCGGCCCCACGCTGTTCGACCACGTGAAGCCCGGCATGTCCGTCTACAACGACGAGATCTTCGGCCCGGTCCTCTCGGTCGTGCGCGTGGCCTCCTACGAGGAGGGCCTGGCGCTCATCAACGCCAACCCGTACGGCAACGGCACCGCCCTCTTCACCAACGACGGTGGCGCGGCCCGGCGCTTCCAGTTCGAGGTGGAGGTCGGCATGGTCGGCATCAACGTGCCGATCCCGGTGCCGGTCGCCTACTACTCCTTCGGCGGCTGGAAGGCCTCGCTCTTCGGCGACACCCACGCGTACGGCCCGGACGGCGTGCACTTCTTCACCCGAGGCAAGGCCGTGACCCAGCGCTGGCTGGACCCGTCGCACGGCGGTATCAACCTCGGCTTCCCCACCAACAGCTGAGCCAGGGCCGCTGAGCCTCGCGGCCGAAGCAGGGCTGGTCGACCCCCTCTCCCCGGGGCCGACCAGCCCTTCTGCATGCCGGTTGCATCCGCCCGCCGAAGCGCGTACAGTTCTTCGAGCTGCCTGGCAGGGAGCACCGGACACGCATCCGCGCGGACGGTCCCGGGGTAGCCAATCCTCTGAAACACCTTTCCGGTTCGTGCCGGTCGTTTTCGCGTTCTCGCGGTGCGGCTCGGTGCTCATTCGGCGTGCGCGTTTTATTGGATTGCGGTCGATTCGCTTTTCGGAGCGGGGATCGGCTAGAGTTTGAAACGTCGGACGGGGCGTCAAACCCCGGAAGACACCGGCGAGTTGGAT
>NZ_JBICZB010000076.1:0-34803 GCF_043201815.1 Kitasatospora sp. NPDC048296 | reverse complement strand
ACCACGCGACGGCCGAACAAGTGAACCTGAAACCCCGCCAACCCCTTCTGACCAGCTGATCAGCACCTCCCGCACACCGGGGGAAGCTCAGAGTGAGCCGGGCCAGCGAGAAGACAACCACCACGTCTACTTCGCCCGCGCGCACCGCCGCCATCATGGCGTCGAACCCGGCCCGTTCGGTGTCGGGGTCCCATCCGGACTTACCGATGTCCTGGAAGACGCGACCGACCTTCCAACCCTTGCCCTCAGCAAGGGCCGTGCCCCTGCCGATCTGGGATTCGGTGGAGGTCTCCGACTCATCAACGCGCCGCTTCGACTGGCGGGCGTAGATCACTGCGCGAACGGATTCGAGTTCTGTCTGCCGGATGTTCCGGCTCACGTACGGGGTCATAGTGCGCATCATGTTATGTACTTGAGTTCCATCAGGATGTGTGAGGTGGCTGCTCGCTAGAGCCGCCCCTGCCTGCGCAGGGTGAGGCCCTGAGGCCTCCGGCAGGCGAAATCCATAGCAGTCACCCGACCCGCGGGCTCACCGGTACATCCCCGGTGCCTCGGCGCCAGGCCAGTGCACGGGCCGGCGTCGGGGAGCAGCCCGCGGGTCGTCTGCGTTTCCGGGCACGCACCGTCCCCGTCGTAGCCGGGCCGCCCCCGGGCCGTTCCCGTGGTGGGGCCGCGGCGCTAGAGTCGGCGCGGCCCCACCACGGGAACGACGGGGCGCAGCGCAGCGGCGCGGACACTGGGGGTGGGCGATGGCGAAGGCACGACGGGTCGGCACGTCGGCGCTGCGGACGGCGCAGCGGGCGGCCGCCGGGGTGCTCGGCGGGACGGGACTGCTCGGGCTGCTGCTGTTCGCACTCGGCCGGGAGCACGCCTGGCAGGCGCTCGGCGGCGGGCTGGTGGTGGCCGGGGCCTCGACGGTGGTCGGCGGCGCGCTGGGCTTCCTGTTCGGGGTGCCCCGGGTGAAGAGCGGCTCCGGCGAGCCGCAGGGCTCGTACGCGCCGAACACCAACCTGGAGCAGGTGTCGGACTGGCTGACCAAGGTGCTGCTGGGCGTCGGGCTGACCCAGCTCGGTTCGCTCGGTGAGCGACTGCACCAGCTCGGTACGGCACTGGCCCCCGCGCTCGGCGGGGAGGACGCGGCGGTGCCGTTCGCGGCCGCGCTGGTGCTGTACTTCCTGGTCCTCGGCTTCCTGGCCGGCTGGCTGGTGACCCGGCTCGCGCTGCCGCAGGTGCTGACCGACGCGGACCAGGCGCTGGACCTCTTCCTGGCCGGGCAGGACCGCGACCGGCACGGCGACAAGGTGGGCGCGGACGACCTGCGGGTGCGCGCGATGCAGCACCTCGGGCTGCTCGGCGGCAGTGCCGAGCAGCCGGCGGCGCTGGCCGCGCAGTTGCCGCCGTCCTCGGGCTCCCCCGCCGGGCCGGAGGGCGTGGTCGCCGAGGTCCGCTCCACCGCGAAGCGCTCGGCGCTGACCGTCGACCAGGTGCGGGACCTCTTCGCGGACGGCTCCGAGGGCCGCCGGATCCAGGCGCTCGCGCTGATGCAGGGCGACCCGTCGCTGGCGGACCTGCCGAGCGTGCTGGGCGCGATCGAGCACCCGCGCTCGGGCTTCGAGCAGTACCACGCGCTGCTGGCCGCCCGGGGCCTGCTCTCCCGGCTGCCCGGCACCGAGGCGCAGCGGCTGCGGGACGCGGTGGCGGCGCAGTTGGTCGACCCGCGGGGGATTCCGTACGGGTCGGACCGCAGTTGGCTGGCGGAGAAGATCCTGTCCCGACTGCAGGTGGCGGCACTCGTCCCGGCGCAGGCTTCGCCGCCTTCGTCGGCGGCCCGGCCCGCTCCGCCGGTGCCGTCGGTGCCGTCGGCACCGCCCGTTCCGCCGGCCGGTGACGGCTCCTAGACGGTGAAGCGCAGTTCGGGCTGCTCCCAGGGGGTCTTGGCCCGCGGCGGGCGGGTGCCGGTGCGCTCGGCGCCCAGCTGCCGGTAGAAGCCCTCGGCGGGCGGGTGCGAGACGACCTTGACCGCCGCGATCCCGGACTCGCGGGCGCGGTCGAGCATGTCGGTGATCAAGTGCCGCCCGATGCCGAGCCCTTGGGCCTCGTCCGCGACGAACATCAGGTCCAGCTCGGCCGGTTCGCGGATCAGCGCGTAGAAGCCGAGCAGCCGGTCGTCATCGGTCACGGCCATCCGGACCTCGTGGCGCTCCACGTAGTCGGTCGTCACGACGTAGCCGTCGATCATCGCGAAGTACGCGCCGCGGTAGGCGCTGGAGGCCTGGATCAGCGCGGTGAGCCGGTCGGCGTCGGCCGGCCCGGCGGGCCGGATCGTGGTCTCGCTCATGCGGGCGAGTATAGGACCGAACCAGGCTAGTGGCTATTACCGATCCGACTGTCGCCGAGCTCCCGGCGGCGGTGGTCGGCGGCCCGCAGCACCAGCACCCGGCGGGTGCGGCCGTCCCCGCGGGGGACGCGGCGGACCTCGCTGGATATCCGGTGCTCGCCGAGCGCGTACCGCAGCCGGTCGAGGTGCCCGCAGCGACGCCCGTACCCGTCGCACAGCGGCTGGACGCGGACCTCGCCGTCCGCGGCGGTGACCCGGACCAGCTCGGCCAGTGCGGCCAACTGGCACTCGGGGCCGAACAGTTCGGGGTAGGCGAAGAGCAGATAGCCGCTCAGGGTGAGGGCGAAGGCGCCGTCCGCGAAGGGCAGTCGGGGCAGCGCGGCGGCCACGTACTGCTGCGGGTGGGCGGCCGAGTCGGCGGTGAACAGCCGGCGGGCGCGGTCCCAGCTGCGCAGGTAGCGCTCCGACCGGCAGCGGCCGGTCGCCGGGTACAGGTGCGGGCGGGCCGCCATCGCGGCGGCCATCGAGTCCCGGGCCGCCAGGGCGTGGTCCGCCACCTCGGGCAGCGGCAGGGCGTACGCCGGGTCGGCGGCGATCACCCGGCAGCCCAGCTCGCGCGCCTCGGCGGCCAGGCCCGCCGCGCCGCCGGGGCAGTCCAGCACCGGCCCGGGCAGGGCGGCGAGCAGGGCGCGGGTGAGGCCGAACATCGCGCAGTACTCGTCCAGCGGACGGGAGGTGATCAGGATGTCGGGGTTCGGCGCGGAGGTCCGTGCGGCGGCCACCCGGCCATCCGAACACGGGCCGGCCCCGGCCGCATCCGGAGCGCGGGCGGGGCCTCGAACGGTGGACCGGGCCTGGCCGGCGGGCCAGCCGGCGGGCGGGCCTGGGCGGGTTCAGCGCCCGAGCAGGCCCAGGGCGGCGGCCCGGTTGACGTTGGTCAGGCCGCGGACCAGCCGCGCGGTGAGGAAGACCAGCAGCACCCCGGCCAGCGAGAACGCGGCGATCTGCCAGGTGCCCTCGATGTAGTAGACGTGCCGGACGTGGTCGCTGCCGGTGAAGTCGAACAGCCGGTAGCCGTGCCAGTCGGTGTAGGTCGGGAAGACCCAGTGGTAGGCGGGGTAGAGCGCCATCATCCAGCCGAGCAGCAGGAACACCAGCGTCATGGAGAAGCTGAACACCGCCCACGGGAACATCACCACCTGGTACAGCACGGCCTTCCAGCCCGCCACGTCCGCCAGCCGCGCGGTGATCCCGCCCCAGTTGCCCGGGCGGACCGGCCGCACCGGCGCCGGGCCGGGCACGTCCAGGCCGAGCATGCCGCGCACCCGGGCCCGCTCCGCCCGGCCCAGGCCGCGGGCGATGTTGGTCAGGCCGGCCAGCACCGGCAGGCCGAGGACGGTGACGACGGTGCTGAGGCCGAAGCAGAACAGGGTGATCGCGACGGTGAAGCCGGCGATCGCCACCGGCAGGCCGGTGAGCACGTAGCCGATCTCGCGGTAGTAGTGCGCGGAGAACGGCGCCCGCCAGAAGGCCGGCGGCCGCTCGGTGCGGCGGGCCCGGGCGGTGTCCGGGCCGTCGTCGCCGTAGCCACCGTGGACGTCCCACTCCTGGTCCAGCATGCTTCGACTGCTGCTCATCTCCGGCCCCGGCCCCTCGTTCTCGCGGTCGTTCGTACTCCCTGACACCCCATAGTCTGGCCGAGCCGCAGCTCAGGGGGCATCCGGGGGACCGGCGGATCGGGGGTGGGGTTAACCCCCGGCCGGGCCCGCTTCCGGGGTCAGGACGGCACCGAAGGGCCGGGCCACTCGTCGACGAGCATCGAGTACAGGTACGAGTCCGACCAGACGCCGCCCTTGTACAGGTCGTGCCGCACCCGCCCCTCCAGCTGGAAGCCGAGCCTGGTGAGCACCTTGGCGGAGGCCGTGTTGTCCACGTCGACCCGGGCGGCCAGCCGGTGCAGCCCGAGCGGGCCGAAGGCGAGCTCGCAGAGCAGCCCGGCGATCTCGCCCGCGTAGCCGCGGCCCCACACCCCGCGGCTCAGCACGTAACCGAGGTGAGCGGAGCGGTACTTGCCGAGGGTGAGGCTGGCGTGCGCGATCGGCAGCGCGTCCGCCGGGTCCTCTGCGTCCTCCCGCCGGACGACGGCGAGGCGGTAGGTGTCCCGCTCCTCGGCCATCGCCTCCTCCAGGTACAGCTCGATCTGGTCGGCGCAGGTCTCCCGGTCGCGCGGCTCGAAGGGGAGGTAACGGGTCACCTCCGGGTCGCTGTACAGCGCGTGCAGCGCGTCCACTTCCTCCGGGGTGTGGTGGTACTCGCGGATGGCGAGCCTGGGGCCGGTGAGGCGTACGGGGACCATGGCTGCCGACCCTACCCCCGTCCGACGGCTACCGTTCGGAACATGAACGACGAAGACCTGCGGCTCGCCCCGCGCACCAGGGCCGCCGACCTGCTCGACTGGGCGGCCGAGCAGGACCGCGCGCCGGTGGCCGAGGAGCCGCTGCGCACGGTGCTGGCGCTGCTGGAACTGGGCGAGGGCAGGATGCACGACGGCTGGCCCGAACTGACCTCCAACGCGGTGGAGCACCTGCTGTACGAGCGGCTCCACCTCTACGTCCAACCCGCCCCGGAAGCGGACCCGCTCGCGTACGGCGACGCCGTACGGCTGCTGGTCGACCACCAGCGGGCGGCGAAGCGGCTCAACGCCAAGCGCCAGGAGCGGCTGCACGCCGAGGCCGAGTGGCAGGGCGAGGTCGCGGCCGGGCTGCTGCGCCGCGCCGACCTGGTCACCTGGCCGCGGCTGTACGCGGTGCTGCTGCACGCCCACGGGGTGGACACCACGGACGAGGCGGCGGTGCGGGACTGGCTGGCCGGCTTCGCCGGGCTGGGCGAGGAGGAACGGCTGGCCGGGTTCGAGGCGCTGGTGCCGACCGGCTGGCTGGACGAACCGGACGAGCAGGGCTGGGGACCGGGCCGGGTGCTGTCGGTCGGCATGGCCACCGACGGCGCGCGGCGGCTGCTGGAACACGGCCTGATGCGGCGCAGCTACCGCAACCTGGCAGAGCTGAACGCGCTGGGGCGGCCGATGCCGGACGAACTGGCCGGGGACTTCGGGGAGTTCGAGACGGCGGCGGCCGAGGTGGCGCTCGACCTGATCGGCGAGTGGACGGTGCCGGGGCTGCCGCGGCTGCTGGTGGAGGAGTTCCCGGAGCTCGCGCCGGAGCCGGGGGCGGAGGAGATCGACGCCTACCTGGCGCAGCTGCCGGCGGAGTCGGCGGAGTGAACGGCCGAGGGCCCCGGGTGTCCGGGGCCCTCGGGCGTCGCGTCAGGGCCCCCGGTTCCCGTCGGGGGCTCCCGTCAGGGGTTCAGGTGGTTCCCGTCAGGGGTTGAGGCCGCGTTGCTGGAGCCAGGTCTCCGGGTCGACCGGGGCGCCGCCACCCGGGCGGACCTCCAGGTGCAGGTGCGGGCCGGTGACGTTGCCGGTCGCGCCGACCTTGCCGATCTGCTGGCCGGAACCGACCGCGCCGGAGCCCTTGATGATCGAGGAGAGGTGGCAGTACCAGATCTCGGTACCGTCGGGCAGGGTCTCGACGATCCGGTAGCCGTACGCGCCGGACCAGCCGGCCGAGGTGATGGTGCCCTGGCCCACCGCGTAGACCGGGGTGCCGGTGTCGGCGGCGAAGTCCAGGCCGGTGTGCAGGTGGGCCCAGTAGCGGGCGCTCTGCCCGTAGTGGGCGGAGAGGTTGTAGTCCTTCACCGGCAGGGTGAGGGCGGCGGCCTTTGCGCGCTCGGCCTCGTCGGCGGCGCGCTTGGCGTCGGCCTCCTTGGCGGCGGCCTTCGCCTCAGCCTCCTTCGCGGCCTCCAGACGGGCGCTCTCCTCGGCGGCGGTGCGCTGGCTGTCGGCCTGCTGCTGGATGCGGGCGGCGAGCGCGAGGCCCGGGTCGGCGGCGAGGGTCACCGGGGCCTCGTCCGCGGCCTCGACGGCGGGCGCGGCGGCCGGGGTGGCGGAGGCGAAACCGGTGGCGCCCAGGGTGGCGGCGACGGCGGTGACGCCGAGCAGCGGGGAGGCCCCGCGGGTCTGACGCGGCATCCGGTGGCGGTTGGCCTCGGCCTCCGGGGCGAAGTCGTCGGTGCCGAGCGACTCGGTTCCGTCCGGGCCGGGGTGGTCGAGGAGCTGGGTACCGGCTGCGGGGCCGGCCGGGTGTGCCGGGGTGTGCGTCGACGCCACGGAGGCGCGCTCCTTTCCTTCCTTCGCGCCTACCGGGTTAGCTGACGGGTTCGGAGCAGGAAGGTCTCCTACGGCCGGGCCGGGGCCCCGCCGATTCACCCCAAGGAACGTGGTTCCCCGGCTCCCTGACCTGCCCGGAGGCCGGTCGGCGGGATTAGGCGACGGCGCACGGTGCCGTCTGGGTACGGCATTGACGACCGCGCTGCGTTATCAAACGTTAATCCTAGGAGGCCCTGATTCCAAGCCATCCGTCCGGGACGACTGGGGAGCAGGTGGTCGGACGCCGACGAACGAACCGTCATTCGCCCAGCCCATCTGAGTACTCCTACTCATGTGCGACCCGGCCGCACCCCCACATCCTGACGGCATGAGCGCACCGATGCAGTCACGCACCACGGCCGCGTACTTCGTCCAGGCCGTCCTCTCGTTCGCGATCTCCGGCTCGGCCCTCGCCGTCGGGGTCGCCCACCTGCCCGTCGGCGGGTGGACCAGGGCCTTCCTCGGGATCGGCCTGCTCTACACCGTCACCTCCGCATTCACGCTGGCCAAGGTGATCCGGGACCGGCAGGAGTCCTCGGACACCGTCGCCCGGGTCGACCAGGCCCGACTGGAGAAGCTGCTCAGCGAGCACGACCCGTTCCGGGCCGAGGGGGTCTGAGCCGTCCCCGGGACACCGGGGGAAGGGGTTGACGGCTAAGGCTATTAGCCATAGCTTTATGGCTATCGGCAGCACCGACCCCGTGGAGGACCACCGTGAACGGCACCATCACCCCGAGCACCCAGTACCTCGACGTCCCCGGCGGCCGGATCGCCTTCGACGACACCCGGCAGGGCGACGGCACCCCCGTCGTCCTGCTCCCCGGAATGCTCGACAGCCGCCGCGCCTACCGGCACCTGCACCCGCTGCTCACCGCCGCCGGGCGCCGGGTCATCACCATGGACGTGCGCGGCTTCGGCGAGTCCTCGATCGTCTGGGACGACTACAGCCCGGCCGCCGTCGCCACCGACGTCCTCGCCCTGCTCGACCACCTCGGCATCGAGCGGGCCGTCCTGGTCGGGCAGTCCTACACCGGGGCGACCGTGGTCAAGCTCGCCGGGGACGCGCCCCAGCGGGTCGCCGGAATCGCGCTGATCGACGCCTTCGTCGAGCACCGGGCCAACGCCCTGATGCGCGGCGTGATGGCCGTCATGGGCAGCGCGATGGTCCACTGGCCGGCTGTCTGGGGCTTCTACCTGCGCAAGATGGCCTTCCCCGGCCCCCGACCCGCCGACCTCGACACCTACGTGGCCGGGCTGGTCGCCGACCTGCGCACCCCCGGGCGCAAGACCGCCACCCGCGGACACGTCACCGGGGACTCCGCGCCGATCGGCTGGTGCGCGGCCGTCCGCTGCCCCTCGCTCGTCCTGATGGGCAGCAAGGACCCCGACTTCCCGGACCCGACGGCCGTCGCCGAGCGGCAGGCCGCGGCGCTGGGCACCCGGAAGGTGATGATCGAGGGGTCCGGCCACTACCCGATGGCCGACAACCCGCAGGCCGTCGCGGACGCCCTGCTGCCCTTCCTCGCCGAGCTCGCCTGAACCCGCCGAGCTCGCCTGAACCCGCTGAGCCCGCCGAACCCGCCGAACCGCAGCCGTACGGAGAAACCGAACCCATGCCCCGAGTAGGACTGACCCCGGACCAGGTCGTCGACCACGCCCTCGCCCTCATCGACGAGCAGGGCGCCGAGGCCCTCACCCTGGCCTCCGTCGCCGCCCGCGCGGGAGTCGCCACCCCCTCCCTCTACAAGCACGTCAGCGGAGGCCTGACCGAACTGCGCCGGCTGATCGCCGTCCGGGTCACCGAGGAACTGGCCGACCGGCTCGCCGAGGCCGCGGTCGGCCGCAGCGGCGACGACGCCGTCACCGCCGTTCTTCGCGCCTACCAGGCCTACGCCACCGAACACCCGCACCGCTACACCGCCCTCCCCCAGGCCCCCCAGCCCGACGACGACCTCACCCGCGCGGCCACCCGCCTCGTCGGCGTCATCATCGCCGTCCTCCGCTCCTACGGCCTCGACGGTCCCGAGGCCATCCACGCCGCCCGCACCGTCCGCTCCCTCGCCCACGGCTTCGCCTCCCTCTCCATCACCGGCGCCTTCCAACTCGCCGAAGATCTCACCACCACCCACGACCGCCTCGTCACCACCCTCACCACCGGCCTCCGCACCTGGCCGAAGGCGGAGGAAGAGGAGTAGGAAGTCGGGCCCGCCGACTTCTGGCGCAGGGCGATCGGAAGGCCGGCGGTCGGGAGGGCCGGGTTCTGGTGCGGGGCGGGTGGGGGTTGGGGGGGTTGGTGGGGGTGAACGGGCTAGTGTGGCGGGCTGACTGGTGGTCATGACAGGGGACCGCCCACGCTTGGCGGAGGTCCCGATGCCCGCACTGATGGCGAGGGTGCGGCGGTGGTACGGGCGGCTGCTGGACGGGGACATACGGGCGGGGCGGGTGGCGCTGGGGGTGCTGCTCGGGGTGACGGTGGTGCTGGGGGTACTGCCGATCCTGATGCCGTACGGGTGGCCGCCGTCGGCGTTGGTACTGCCGGTGGTGGGTGGCGGGCTGGTGCTGCGGCGGGGGCAACTGCTGGTGCTGGTGTGCGCGGCGCTGGCGGGCAGCGGGCTCGGGGCGGCGGTGCAGGACCCGCGCGGGGTGCGGCTGGGGGTGACGGTGGTGCTGGCCGCGACGGGGGCGACGGTACTGACGGCGAACCGGTTCCGGCACCGGCTGGGGCTGCGCGGCACCCAGGGCGACACGATGCTGCTGGAGCTGGCCGAGCACAACCGGACGCTGGCCCGCCTCCCGGAGCGGCTGCTGGACTGGCACTTCGACAGCGAGCTGGCCCCGGTCGGTGGCGCCTCCTTCTCCGGGGACTTCCTGCTCTGCGCCCACCGCCCGGAGGAGGACCTGCTGGAACTGGTGCTGGTGGACGTGTCGGGCAAGGGCAGTCGGGCGGCCGCCCGGTCGACCCACTTGTCGGGCGCCTTCGCGATGCTGCTGGGCCGGGTGCCGCCGGAGGCGTTCCTGCCCGCCGCCAACGACCACCTGGTCCGGATGGGCTGGGAGGACGACTTCGCCACCGCCGTCCACCTGGCGCTGCACCCGGCGACCGGCCGCTACCGGCTGTTCAACGCGGGCCATCCGCCGCCCGTGCGGTACTGCCGGAGGAACGGCTGGCAGCCCTCCGGGCACGGCGGTCCGGCGCTGGGCCTGGTGCCGGGCGCGCCGTACCCGCCGGTGTCCGGGCGGCTGGGGTACGGCGACTCGCTGCTGCTGTTCAGCGACGGCCTGGTGGAGGTGCCGGGCCGGGACCTGGACGAGGGGGTGGGCCGGCTGCTGGCCGCCGCCGAGCCGGAGGTGCGCACGCACCGGCCGCAGCAGCAGCTGGTCCGGGGCGCGGCGAGCAGGCTGGTGCGCACCGTCGCGCAGGACGTCGCGGACGACCGCACCCTGGTGCTGGTGCGGCGGCTCGGTACGGCCGGTCCGTCCGGTCCGGCCGTGACCGGTTGAGCCGCACGAGGCCCCAAGAGACAGCGCCGGCCCCGGCCGGACGACGCGGCGCCGCTGCTCCCGCACCGGACCCCGTCCGTTCCGCAACACCGTGCACACACACCCCTCACATCCCGGGACGCGAATCGGCCATCACCCGTACCGTCGACCCGGGCCGGAAGGCCCTGGACGGACGATCACGGATCTCGTCGGACTCCCGCGATCGGGGTCGAACGACGCTGGATTGACGGCGTATTGACTCGATATTGACGAGATCCGGTCACTTGGCGAGATCCGTTCACACCTACGTAGGATCATCACCCTAGAATTCGCGGCGTGACGATGACTCAGTGGTCCGTAACGGCAACCGGCGTACTCGCCGTCCTCGCCCTCGTGGCCGCCGCGCGGTACCGCGCCGTGTCCGTCACCCACCGCGGCCGGGCCGACCGGCTGCAGGACGGACTCGCCCGGCTCCAGGACCAGCTGACCGCCGAACTCTCCCGCCGGGGCGCTGACCTGGCCGCCGTCCAGCAGGAGCAGGAGCTCACCGCCTCCACCCAGCGGGCCTTCCTCAGCGTCGCCCGCCGCATCCTCGTCATGGCCCACGACCAGCAGGCGCTGCTCGACGAGATGGAGCGCACCCACGACGACCCGGCCCTGTTGGAAGGCCTGCTCAAGGCCGACCACGCCGCCGCCCAACAGGCCCGGCTGGCCCAGACTCTGGCCGTCCTGTGCGGCGCCCGGGCCGGACGGCACTGGCCGGAACCGGTCACGCTGGAGGACGTGGTGCGCGGCGCCCAGTCGCGGATCCTGCCGTTCCAGCGGGTGGTGGTCCGCAGCCGGATCGAGACCGCGGTGGTCGGCGCCGCCGCCGAGGCGCTGATCCACGCCATCGCCGAGCTGCTGGACAACGCCACCCGCTACTCCCCGCCCAGCACCCAGGTGTTCGTCACCCTGATGCCGGTGCACAACGGCGCGGTGATCGAGATCGACGACGGCGGCGTCGGCATGCCGGAACAGGCCGTCGCCAAGGCCGCCGCCGCGCTCGCCGGCGGCAGCACCCTGGAGGTCTCCCGGCTCGGCGAGGTACCGCAGTTGGGCCTGGCCGCCGTCGGCCGGCTCGCCGAGCAGTACGGCTTCCGGGTCACCCTCAGCTCGGCGCCCTCACCGTACGGCGGCGTGCGCGTCGTCATACTGCTGCCGAACGCCCTGCTCACCGAGCCGCTGCCGCCCACCGTCCCCGGCCTCGGACCGGACGACCGGGCGTTCAGCCCCGACTTCCGGCCGGCCGCTCCCGCCGGCCACCCGACGGCCGGCCACCCGTTGGTGGAGACCCCACCCACCGGCCGGCCCCCCGCCACCGGTGACACCCCGCCGCCGCTGCCCCGCCGGAGCCACCGGCGCGACCGCGCGAACCGGCCCGCCCAGCACGCCGCTCCCCCGCCGCCCGCCCCGCCGTACCGCTCGGCCCGGGACGCGCAGGCGTTCATGGCGATGTTCCAGGCCGGGACCGCCAGCGGCCGATCGGCCGCCCAGGCCCGGGCCCAGACCCCGCCCGGTCCCCACTGACCCTTCCCGCCCTGCTCCCCCCGACTTCCCCAGCCCTCCGGAGAGTTCCATGACCACCACCCCTGATCTCGGCTGGCTGCTCGCCGACATCATCGCCGTCCCGCAGGTCCAGCACGCCGTCGTCGTCTCCAACGACGGCCTGGAGATCGGCCGCAGCGCCGGCATCCCCCGCGAGGACGCCGAACGGCTCGCCGCCGCCTGCTCCGGACTGCAGTCGCTGGCCCGCGGCGTCGCGGCGGGCTTCGGCGGACCGGGCAGCGCCACCCGCCAGATCATCATCGAGTACGGCGGCGGTTACCTCTTCATCGTCGCCGCCGGGGCCGGCGCGCACCTGGCCGTGGTGACCAGCGAGGCGGTGGACGCCGGGCTGGTCGCGTACCAGATGCAGGTCCTGGTCGAGCGGATCGGAACCCACCTCACCAGCCCGCCGCGGGTCGACCACGCGGCGGGGGGCCACCGGTGAACGGGCCCGTCCGGCCCTACGTCATCACCGGCGGGCGCAGCCGTCCCACCCGGGCCGACCTGGCCATCGAGAGCCTGGTCAGCGCGTTATCCGACCCCCCGGAACTGCCCGAGCACGTTCTGCTCAACCGCGAGCACCGGCGCATCCTCGGGCTCTGCCACAGCCTGCTCTCCGTCGCCGAGGTGGCGGCCCACCTGGGGCTGCCGCTCGGCGTCGTCAAGGTGCTGGTCGGCGACCTCTGGGACCTCGGCGCCGTGCAGGTGCTCCCGCCCGTCCCGCAGGCCGAACGCCTGCCCACAACCCTCCTGGAAGAGGTGCTCGTTGGCCTCCGCCAACTCCGCTGAAGCCCCCGCCGACGTGCCGGCCGAGCCGCAGTACCTGCCGGCCTCGGTGCAGGGCGCGGTGAAGATCCTGGTCACCGGCCCGTTCGGGGTCGGCAAGACCACCCTGGTCGGCTCGCTCAGCGAGATCACCCCGCTGCGCACCGAGGAGACCATGACCGCCGCCAGCAGCGGCGTGGACGATCTGACCGGGCACAGCGGCAAGACCACGACGACGGTCGCGCTGGACTTCGGCCGGATCACGCTCAACTCCCGACTCGCGCTGTACCTGTTCGGCACGCCCGGGCAGCAGCGGTTCTGGCCGCTGTGGGACGACCTGTCGCGCGGGGCGCTGGGCGCCATCGCGATGGTCGACCTGCGGCGGCCGGACGAGAGCTTCGACGTGCTCGGCCGGCTGGAGGAGCAGCGCATCCCCTTCGCGGTGGCGGTCAACACCTTCCCGGACACACCGACCTACCCGGAGGAGGAGCTGCGCTCGGCGCTGGACGTGCTGCCGGACGTGCCGATCCTCTACTGCGACGCGCGTGACCGGCGGCAGTCCTACGACCTGCTGATCGACTTCGTGGACCACCTGCACCGCAGCTCGCTCCTGGAGCTGCAGCGATGACCGCTCCCGAGCCGCCGCAGGCCGCCGGCTGCCCGGTCGCGCACGGCGGGGGCCCGTACGCCGGCGCCTCGAACGGCGCGCCGTACGGCGGGGTCTCCAACGGCGCGGCCGCGTACGGCGGCGGGCTGCCGGTCGGCGTGCCGCTGACCCCGCTGTACGGGCAGGCCGTCGCCGACGACCCGCACGGCCTGTACGCCCGGCTGCGCGAGCGCCACGGGCCGGTCGCGCCGATCGAGCTGGAGCCCGGGGTGGAGGCCTGGCTCGTCCTCGGCTACGGCGAGCTGCTCGAACTCACCCGCAACGAGGCCCTGTTCTCCAAGGACTCGCGGCACTGGCGGGTGCCCGCCGAGGGCCGGCTCGCCCCCGACTCGCGGCTCCAGCCGATGACCGCCTGGCGGCCCACCCTGCTCAACCTGGACGGCGCCGAGCACCAGCGGCTGCGCGCCGCCGTCTCGGACACCCTGGCCCAGATCGACCACCGGCAGCTGCGCGAGACCACCGAGACCGCCGCCGACGGCCTGATCGACAGCTGGGGTCCGGACGGCACCGCCGACCTGATCGGCCAGTACGCCCGGGCGCTGCCGCTGCTGGTCTCCACCCAGCTGGTCGGCCTGCCCACCGGGGCCGGACCGCGGATGGTCGAGCTGATCAGCCACTTCGTGGACAGCGGGCCCGAATCGGTGCGCGCCGCCGGGGAGTTCCAGGAGATCCTGGCCGACCTGGTGCGCCGCCGCCGCTCCGCGCCCAGCGCCGACCTCACCTCCTGGCTGCTCGCCCACCCGGCCGGGCTGACCGACGAGGAGGCGGTGCACCACCTGGTGGTGCTGATGGTCGCGGGCAACGAGACCTGCATCAACTGGATCGGCAACACCCTGCGGCTGCTGCTGACCGACCGGCGCTTCCGGGCCACCCTCACCGGCGGCCGGCTGACCGTCTCCGACGCGCTGGAGGAGGTGCTCTGGCGCGACCCGCCGACGCAGAACTTCCCCGGCCGCTGGGCCACCGGCGACACCGTGCTCGGCGGCCAGTACATCAGCGCCGGCGACATGCTGGTGCTCGGCCTGGCCGCGGCCAACGCCGATCCGGCCGCCCAGGGCGCCGCCTCCGCCGCCCAGGGCTCGCTCGGCGGCAACCGGGCGCACCTCGCCTGGGGCGCGGGTCGGCACGTCTGCCCGGCCCAGCACCCGGCGCGGATCATCGTCGAGACCGCCGTCGAAACCCTGCTGCACCGCCTGCCGGACCTCCAACTCGCCGTCCCGTCGGGTGAACTGGCCTGGCGGCCGTCCCCGTGGTCGCGGGCGCTGGTCGCCCTGCCGGTGCTGTACAGCGCCTTCACCCCGCCCCGCCCGCCCGCCCCCGAGAGGCCCGCATGGACACCGCCGACGGCTCCCCCGGAGCCCGCCCCGAACCCGTCCGGCTCGACCCCTTCGGCCGCGACCAGCACGGAGAGAACGCCCGACTCCGGGCAGCCGGCCCAGCGGTCCTGGTGGAACTCCCTGGTGGGGTGGTGGTCTGGGCGGTAACCCACCACGACACCCTGCAGTCGCTGCTGGCCGACCCCCGGGTCGGCAAGAACGCCCGGCTCTGGACGGACTTTCGGGAGGGGCGGCTGCCGGAGGGCTGGCCGCTGCTGAACTTCGTCACCGTACCGGGCATGGTCACCGCCGACGGCGAGGACCACCGGCGGCTGCGCGGGCTGGTCAGCCAGGCCTTCACCCCGCGCCGCATAGCCGCGCTGGCGCCCGCGATCGAGGCCCGGACGGTCACGCTGCTCGACTCGCTCGCCGAAGTGGCGAAGCGGGAGGGCGCGTTCGACCTGCGCGAGCACTTCGCCTACCCGCTGCCGATGCAGGTGATCGGCGAGCTGCTCGGCCTGGCGGTGGAGCAGCAGGACGAACTGCACGCGCTGTCCGACACCCTGGTCTCCAGCTCGGCCACCCCGGCCGCGGCCGTCGCCGCCCAGCGGGACCTGAACGCGCTGCTGGCCTCGGTGGTGGCGGCCAAGCGGGCCGATCCCGGCGACGACCTGACCACCGACCTGATCGCCGCCCGGGAGGCCGGGGAGGGGCTCAGCGAGGCCGAACTCGTCGGCACCCTGCTGCTGATGCTGGTGGCCGGGCACGAGACCACGCTCAACCTGATCACCAACGCGGTACGGGCCCTGCTCGCCCACCCCGACCAGCTGCGGCTGGTCCTGGACGGCGCGCAGCCGTGGTCGGCGGTGGTGGAGGAGACGCTGCGCCACGACTCGCCGGTCGGCCAGTTCCCGCTGCGCTACGCGAGCGAGGACATCGAGGTCGGCGACGTGGTGATCCGGCGCGGCGAGGCGCTGCTCGCCTCCTACGCGGCGGTCGGACGCGACGCCGGGCACTACCCGGACGCCGACCGCTTCGACCTGACCCGGCAGCCCGCCCGGCACCTGTCGCTGGGCCACGGCCCGCACTTCTGCCTCGGCTCGGGGCTGGCCCGACTGGAGGCGGAGACGGCACTGCGGCACCTGTTCGAGCGGTTCCCGGAGCTGGCGGCGGCGCCTGGGCGGGTGAACGAGCCGATCGGGTCGTTCATCAGCAACAGCGTGCGGACGCTGTGGGTGACGGCCTGAGGGTGCTGACCGTTCAGAGGATGACGGCGTCCAGAGCATGACGGTGTTCGGAGGGTGACGGTCCGTGCCACCCGGTTACCTGGGGGCGGCCCGGGTCGTTCGGCAGGACATGAAGAAACTCGCCACCCTGGCCGCCCTCACCATGGCGGGCCTCGCCCTCGCCGCCCCGGCGGCCTCCGCCACCACCCAGACCGCCAGCTCGCCGGACGCCACCGGCGGCATCACCGACGGCCTCAACCTGTCCCCCGCCGATCTCGCCCTCCATACCGCGAGCAAGCTCCCGGTGGTCGGGCACGCCGCCCACGAGGTGGAGGCCGTCGGCACCAACCAGATGTCCCACCCGGGGCTCAGCGGACAGATCGGCTGACGGTCGGGGGCCGGCTGACCGACCCCCGTCCGGTCAGCCGGCCGCCCTCCGCCGCTCAGCCCTCGGAGAGGGCGTTGAGCTCCTGGTAGGTCAGCCCGCCGTCCAGGGAGGTGTACGTGCCGCTCGCGTACACCTCCTCGGCCGCGCGGCGGACCGCCGCGTACGCCGCCTTGCCCAGGCCGGGGCCCAGGCTGATCCGGGCCACGCCGAGCTTCGCCAGTTCGGCGACCGACGGGGAGCCGGGGGCGGCCAGCACGTTCAGCGGGGCGGGGACGGCCGCGACCAGGGCGGCGATGGTCTCCGGGTCGGCGACGCCGGGGACGAACACGCCGTCCGCGCCCGCCTCGACGTACATCCGCAGCCGGCGGACCGCCTCGTCGAGCCGGCCCTCGGGCTCGCCCAGGCCGCGCAGGAACACGTCGGTACGGCCGTTGACGAACAGGTGCACGCCCGCCGCCCCGGCCGCCGCCCGGGCGGCCGCGATCCGCTCGGCGGCCTGCTCCGGGGCGTACTCGGCGTCCTCCAGGTTCACGCCCACCGCGCCGGTGGCGAGCAGCGCGGCGACGGTCTCGCCGACCCCGGCGGCGGTGTCCGCGTAGCCGCTCTCCAGGTCCGCGGTGACCGGCAGGCCGACCGAGCGGACCACCTCGGCGGTCCGGGCCAGCACCTGGTCGCGGTCGGCGCCGCCGTCCGGGCTGCCGAGCGACCAGGAGACGCTGGCGCTGGCCGTCGCCACCGCCTTCGCCCCGGCCGCGGCCACCAGCCGGGCGCTCGCCGCGTCCCAGACGTTGGCCAGCACCACCGGCTCGCCGGGGCGGTGCAGTTCCTTGAGCAGCCGGGCCCTGTCCTGCTGGGTGGTCATCTCGGCTCCGCTCACTTCGCTGCCGGGCTCATGCGGGTGGCCACGCCGATCCGGTTCCAGGCGTTGATGGTGGCGATCAGGGCGATCAGCTGGGCGAGTTCGGTCTCGTCGAACTGCGCGGCGGCCTCCTGGTGCACCGCGTCCGGCACGTGGCCCTGGGTCAGCAGGGTGACCGACTCGGTGAGGGCCAGCGCGGCGCGCTCGCGGGCGGTGAACCAGGGGGTCTCGCGCCAGGCGGGGAGGGAGACCAGACGGTGGTCCTGCTCGCCGTTCTTGCGGGCGTCGGTGGCGTGCATGTCGATGCAGAAGGCGCAGCCGTTGATCATCGAGGCGTGCACCTTGACCAGCTCGGCGATCACCGGGTCGACGCCCTGCCGGGACGCCCGGTCCACAGCGATCATGGCCTGGTAGTAGTCGGGCGCGAGCCTCGGCATCGCCAGGCGCTGTTCCGGCGCCGGCACCGGGCCGTCGGTGGCGTTCGGGGTCTCGTTCGTCGTCGTCATGACTACCAGCGTAGGAGCGCAGTGGCCTGCCGTCCTGGTGCATTCGGCGCCGGGCTCCTTGGGCCATTTCCGGTGCACGAACAGGAGTGCGATGATCGCTGAGGGGGGTTCCCGCCGGGATCCCCGGCAGGACGAGAGTAGGGGGAGACGGGACCGTGTGCACGGCGTTCGTCAGCATCGAGCCGGGGGCGGCGGTACCGGTGCTGCTGCTGTCCGTCCGGGACGAGTACCTCGGGCGCGGCTGGCTGCCGCCCGACCACCACTGGCCGGACCGGCCCGGACTGCTCGGCGGGCTGGACCTCGCGGCCGGCGGCACCTGGCTGGCCGTCGACCCGGCCCGGCGCACCGCCGCCTGCCTGCTGAACGGCTTCGGCCCGCTCGCCCCCGCCGACGCCCGGCTCAGCCGCGGCGAACTGCCGCTCACCGCCGTCCGACAGGGCGGGATCGGGCACCTCGACCTCACCCCGTACGACCCCTTCCACCTCGTCCAGGTCAGCCCGGACGGCGCCCGGGTCACCAGCTGGGGCGGCGGACGGCTGGAACAGCACGAACTGCCCACCGGCCTCAGCGTGGTGGTCAACGACGGACTGGAGGGGACGGCCGCCAACCGCACCGCCTCCGAACGGATCCGGACCCTGATGGCCGCGCGCGCCGACCACTTCCGGGCCCGCTTCGCCGCCGCGCCCAGACCGGAGCCGACCGCCGACGGCACGGCCGCCGGAGCCTGGGGCGCATGGCTGCCGATCATCACCGGTGACGGGCTGGCGCTGGACGAGGACGCCGCGCTGATCCAGCGGCGGGACTTCGGCGACGGACGGATCTGGGGCTCGTCCTCGATCTCCCTGCTCGCCCTCGGGCCGGAGCTGCTGCGCTACGACTTCGCGACCGCGCCGGTGCCGGCGGACGGGTCGGGGTGGCAGCAGGTGGTGGCATGAACCGGACGGCGCGGAAAAGGACTTGAACCTGACGCTGCGGTAGGCGGCATCGTGGGCGTCTGTCGACCCCTCGCCCCCGCAGGAGGCCAGCGATGCCCACGATGCCCACCCCGCCCGCGGCGGACCGCCCCCGCCGCCCCTGCGCCCTGCTACCCGCCGTCCTGGCCGTCACCCTGCCGCTGGTGGGCGCCCCGCTCACGGCGACCGCCGGAATGCTGATCGGCGGCGCCGTGCACCAGGTGGTTCCGGCCGACGCCGTCCCGGGCGCCGTGGCCGGGATGCTGGTACGCCGACTCGGGGCCGGTGTCGCCCGGACGTACGCTCGATGAACTTCTGGCGGCAGGGCTGCCGGGCGTCTACATGCCGGTAGTAGCTTCGCGGGGGCCCCCGGAATCGGCCGGCCGCAGACTCCCCGAGCGAAGGTGCGCGATGTCCACCCTGACCTACCCGGAAGCGATAGGCGTCGGCCTGCTGCAGGGTGTGACGGAACTCTTCCCGGTCTCCAGCCTCGGCCACAGCATCCTGCTCCCCGCCGTGATCGGCGGAAAGATCCAGCAGGATCTCGACATGACCGCCGACGGCTCCTCCTACCTCGCCGCCCTGGTCGCCCTGCACCTGGCCACCGCGCTCGCCCTGGTGGTCTTCTTCTGGCGGGACTGGGTCCGGGTGGTCAGCGGCCTGATCAGCTCCGCCCGGCACCGCCGGGTGCAGACCCGGGACGAGAAGCTCGCCTGGCTGCTCATCATCTCCACCATCCCGGTCGGAGTGGCCGGCCTGGCCCTGGAGAAGGCGCTGCGGCACGCGCTCGGCAAGCCCGTCCCGGCAGCGGTCTTCCTCGCCCTCAACGGGCTCGTGCTGCTCGGCGCCGAGCGGCTCAAGCGCGGCGGCACCGGCCGCCGCCGGGCCGGGCACGCCGCCCCGGTCGACGAGCCGGGCCTGGACCCGGCGATCGCCTCCGACGCCCGGCTGACCAAGCTCAGCTTCGGCCAGGGCACCTTGATCGGCGCCGCCCAGATCCTCGCGCTCTTCCCCGGCATCAGCCGCTCCGGCGTCACCATGAGCGCCGGCATCCTGCGCGGACTGCACCACGAGGACGCCGCCCGCTTCTCCTTCCTGCTCGCCACCCCGGTCATCCTGGCCGCCTCGGTGCTCAAGGTGCCCGAGCTGTTCAAGCCGGAGAACTCCGCCGTCCTCGGCCCCGTCGCCGCGGGCAGCGTCGCGGCCTTCGTCGCGGGCTACATCTCGGTGCGGTTCCTCACCAAGTACTTCGAGACCCGCAGCCTGACGCCCTTCGCCGTCTACTGCTTCCTGGCCGGCGTCGGCAGCGCCGTCTACCTGTCGATCTGAGCACCGGTCGATCTGGACCCTCGCGTCCGACGGGCCGTCCGGCAGGCTGCCGGACGGCCCGTTCCGCGTCTACGCGGTGAGGCCCAGGGCGGCCAGGCGGGTCGGGTCGGTGAGGATGTCCATGGCGGTGATCCGACCGTCGTGGATGGTGAAGGACATGACCGACAGCGGGCGGCCCTCGGCGAAGGAGACCATCCCCGGCGAGCCGTTGACCAGCACCAGGCGCCCCGCGGCGGCGAAGCGGGCGAAGGTGATCGCCTGCGAGGCGACGTCGGCGGCGCCGCGGCGCAGCACGCTCGGCACCAGCGTCCCGCCGTCGGAACGGGCCACCACCTCGGGGTCGAGCACGGCCAGCAGGGCGTCGAAGTCACCGCCCCGGGAGGCAGCCATGAACGCCTCCACCACCTCGCGCTTGCGGGCGTTGTCGGAGTCGGCCGCCGGGGTGGCGTCCCGCACCCGGCGGCGGGCGCGGCTGGCCAGCTGGCGGGTGGAGGCCGAGGTGCGGCCGAGTACCTCGGCGATCGCGTCGAAGGGCACGTCGAACATGTCGTGCAGCACGAAGGCCACCCGCTCCGCCGGGGAGAGCGTCTCCAGGATCACCATCAGCGCGATCCCGACCGAGTCCGCGACCAGGATCTCGTGCACCGGATCCAGCGCCGTCAGCCCGCTGACCACCGGGTCCGGCAGCCGTACCTGCCCCTCCTGCTCGGGCAGCGGGTCCTCCCGGCGGGAGGCCCGGGAACGCAGCTGGTCCAGGCAGACCCGGCCGACCACGGTGGTCAGCCAGGCCCCGAGGTTGCGCACCTCGCTCACGTCGCCGCGGCTCAGCTTCAGCCAGGCCTCCTGGACGGCGTCCTCGGCCTCGGCCACCGACCCGAGCATCCGGTAGGCCACGGACCGCAGTTGGGGGCGCTCGGCCTCGAAGCGCTCGGCCAGGAGATCCGTCCCGGAAAATTCCTCGCTCACCTGTCACATCCTCACGTCGGCATCCGTCGGACCGGTGACGGACGCGAACCGACCACGAGGAACCCACGGTGACCACCGCCCACGCTACCGCCCGCACGAAGAACCCCGCCCTCGCCTCGACACCACCGTCGAGGAGCCCGCCGGCGGCCACCGGGAACCGACCGGCGACAGGCGAGAATGGAGCCCGTGAACGGCTCCTGGACCTCCTTCGGCGGCGACCTGCACCTGGACCTCACCGAGCGGCGCGCCGCCGGCACCGGGCTGCGGGCCGCCCTGGAGGACGCCCTGCGGGAAGCCGTCCAGGCCGGCCGGCTCGCCCCCGGCACCCGGCTGCCGTCCTCCCGGGCCCTCGGCGAGGACCTCGGCATCGCCCGCAACACCGTCGTCGAGGCGTACGGCCAGCTCACCGCGGAGGGCTGGCTCAGCTCCCGGCAGGGCTCCGGCACCACCGTCGCCCGGCGGGCCGCGCCCTCGCCCGCCGTACGGCCGGCCCGGCCGCAGGCACGGCGGCGGACCGTCCGGCACGACCTGATGTCCGGGCGGCCCGACCTCTCGCTCTTCCCCCGCACCGCCTGGCTCGCCGCCGCCCGCCGCGCCCTCGCCACCGCGCCGCACGAGGCCCTCGGCTACGGCGGCCCGCTCGGCCGGATCGAACTGCGGGAAGCGCTCACCCACTACCTGGCCCGGGTCCGCGGCGTTCGCACCGACCCGGACCACCTGCTCGTCTGCAACGGCGTCCAGCAGGGCCTCGGCCTGCTCTGCGCCGCCCTGCGGGAGCGCGGGGCCCGCTCGCTCGCGGTCGAGGAGTACGGGCTGCCGCCGCAGCACGCCGTCGTCCGGGCCGCGGGGCTGACCACCGCGCCGCTGCCGCTCGACTGCGAGGGCGCGCAGGTCGAGCACCTCGGCCCCCGCAACGGCGCGGTGCTGCTCACCCCGGCCCACCAGTACCCCACCGGCGCCCCGCTGTCCGCCGACCGACGGGCGGCCGCGGTGCGGTGGGCGCGCGAGCAGGACCGGTACGTGATCGAGGACGACTACGACGGGGAGTTCCGCTACGACCGGCAGCCGCTCGGCGCGATGCAGGCGCTCGACCCGGAACGGGTGGTGTACGCGGGCACCGCCGCCAAGAGCCTCGCCCCCGGCCTGCGGCTGGCCTGGCTCGCCCTGCCGGACGCGCTGGTCGAACCCGTCGCCCGGCTGAAGGTGCTGGCCGACACCATGTCCCCGGTGCTCGACCAGCTGACCCTCGCCGAACTGATCACCTCCGGCACGTACGACCGGCACGTACGGCGCTGCCGCCTGCACTACCGGCGCCGCCGCGACCACCTCGTCGCCGCCCTCGCCGAACACGCCCCGCACGTCCGGGTCACCGGCATCGCCGCCGGCCTGCACGCCGTCCTCCAACTCCCGCCCGGCTCCACCCCCGAGCCCGAACTCCTGGCCCGCGCCGAAGCCGCCGGCCTCGCCCTCAGCGGCCTCGGCTGGCACCGTGCCGCCCCGGCCGACGAGGCCGCCGCGCCGGCCCTGGTGATCGGCTACGCCACCCCTCCGGAACACGCCTTCCCGGCGGCCCTGGACGCCCTGTGCGACCTGCTGCGCCGGGCATGAGACGGGGGATCCGCCCCCTCCCCTGATCGCCCGACCCGCAGCGGGAGAGCAGCGGAAAGCTCCGCTGCCTCCGCGTCGACTACCTGTTGCGACTGCCCAGTTCGAACAGCAGGATGATGAACCCGGCGAAGACGTGGATGCCCGCGGTGTAGATCACCAGACGGTGGTAGACCCGCTTGTTGGCCCACTTTCCGGCATCCATGGTCTTCGGGCCGGCGGGGGTGTCGGCGACGGCAGCAGTCGTGGTCGTGGTGGTGGTGGGATCGTCCATGGGGATCTCCTCCAGGGGTCTGACGGTAGGTCAGTGGTTCGCTGCGGGGCCGCCGCCGAGACAGAGTTCGCCGCCGGGGCTCTGCAGCAGGGTGTGGATGAAGAGCAGTTCGACGCCGGTGTCGGACTCGGCGGCGATGCAGTGCGGAGTGAGCGAGTCGTAGTGGGCGGAGTCGCCGGAGGCGAGGTGGTGAACGCGGTCGCCGAGGGTCAGCCGCAGGTCGCCCCGCAGGACGTACAGCCACTCCTCGCCGGGGTGCACCCGGACCACCGCGTCCTGGACGCCCGGCGGGACGTGCACCCGCAGGGCCTGCATGGCACGGCCGGGGGCGCCGGCCCGTCGGTAGCCCCAGCCGCCGGCCCGGCCGGGCTCTATGGCGCCGCCGCGGACCACCGGGTCGGGCTCGGCCATGGTCTCGCCGAGCAGCCCGGAGACCGAGGTGCCGTAGGCGCGGGCGAGGCCGAGGAGGACGGGCAGGGAGGGCTGGCGGCGGCCGGTTTCCAGCCGGGACAGATAGGCTGGGGAGAGTCCGACCCGCGCCGCCGCGACCTCCAGGGTGAGCCGGCTGCTGAGCCGGTGCTCGCGGAGGCGGGCGGCGAGGCCGGCGACTTCCTGGTCGTCGAGCTGGTCACCCGCGGCGGGGGTGCCGGTGGGGCTGGTGGTCATGTGACCAGTGGACACCTCGCGTGCCGCACGGGCAAGAATTTTGCCTCAGAGGCAAAGCCCGCTCGAACGCCCCTTCGCGCCGCTCACGGCCGGGGAATGTTGCGCAGATTGCTGCGGGCCAGGTCGATCATCCGCCCGACGCCGCCGGAGAGCACCGTCCGCCCGGCCGCCAGCGCGAAGCCCTTCAGCTGGGCGGCGGTGATGTACGGCGGGATGGACAGCGCGTCGGGGTCGGTGACCACGTCCACCAGGGCCGGGCCGGGCCGCTCCAGCGCCTCCGCCAGGACCTCCCGGACCCGGGCCGGCTCGGCGACCCGCTTGGCCGGGATGCCCATGGCCCGCGCGATGCCCGCGTAGTCCACGTCGCCGTTGTCGATCTCGAACTCGGGGTAGCCGGAGACCAGCATCTCCAGCTTGATCATGCCGAGCGCGCCGTTGTTGAACACCACCGTCTTCACCGGCAGCCGGTGCTTGGCCACCGTGAGCAGTTCGCCGAGCAGCATGCCGATCCCGCCGTCGCCCGCCATCGCGACCACCTGCCGTCCGGGGCAGGCGAGTTGGGCGCCGATCGCATGCGGGAGGGCGTTGGCCATCGAACCGTGCAGGAAGGAGCCGATCACCCGGCGGCGGCCGTTCGGCTGCAGGTAGCGGGCGGCCCAGACGTTGTTCATGCCGGTGTCCACGGTGAACACCGCGTCCGGGGCGGCCACCTCGTCGAGCACCGAGGCGACGTACTCGGGGTGGATCGGCAGGTGCTTCTCGATGTCCCGGGTGTAGGCGCCGATCACGTCCTCCAGCGCCCGGCAGTGCTTCCTGAGCATGCCGTCCAGGAAGGAGCGGTCCTTCTTCTCGTCCAGCAGCGGCAGGACGGCCCGCAGGGTGGCCGCGACGTCCCCGTGCACGGCCAGCTCCAGCGCGGTGCGCCGGCCCAGCCGGGTGGCGTCGTGGTCGACCTGGACGGTACGGGTCTGCGGCAGGAAGGAGTCGTACGGGAAGTCGGTGCCGAGCAGCAGCACCAGGTCGGCGGAGTGCAGCGCCTCGTGGCAGGCGCCGTAGCCGAGCAGGCCGCTCATCCCGACGTCGTAGGGGTTGTCGTACTGGATCCATTCCTTGCCGCGCAGCGAGTGCCCGATCGGTGCCTTCAGCGCCTGCGCGGCCTCCATCACCTCGGTGTGCGCCCCGCGCACCCCGGCGCCGCAGAACAGTGCGACCCGGCGGGCCGCGTTGAGCAGCCGGGCGAGTTCCTGCACCTGGGACCAGGGCGGCGCGGCGACCGCCTGCTCGGTGAGGAAGTGGCTGGTTCCGGTCGGCCCGGCGGCGGGGAGGGCGGCGACGTCCCCGGGGAAGGCGAACACCGAGACGCCGTGCGAGCCGATCGCGTGCTGGATCGCGATCCGGAGCAGCCGGGGCAGCTGGGCGGGGGTGGAGAGCATCTCGCACCAGTTGCTGCAGTCGGTGAACACCCGCTCGGGGTGGGTCTCCTGGAAGAAGCCGGTGCCGATCTGCCCGGACGGGATGTGCGAGGCGAGCGCGAGCACCGGCAGACCGCTGCGCTGGGCGTCGTACAGGCCCTGGATGAGGTGGGTGTTGCCGGGACCGCAGGAGCCGGCGCAGACCGCGAGGCGGCCGGAGAGCTCGGCTTCGGCGGCAGCCGCGAAGGCGCCGGCCTCCTCGTTTCGGACGTGCACCCAGCCGATGCCCTCGGCGCGGCGGATCGCGTCGACGACGGGGTTGAGGCTGTCGCCGACGACGCCGTAGACCCGCTCCACCCCGGCCTGCCGGAGCACCTCCACCATCTGTTCGGCCACGCTCGCCACGGGAGTACTCCTTCGGTCGCCGCAGGACACCTGCACCCTCCGACGGGCCGTGGAACGGCGCACTCGGGGTGGGACGAACGGGTGAGGGCGACGGACGGGCGAGGGCGACGGACGAGGGCCCGCTCCGCGCGACGGGAGCGGGCCCTGAGCAGCCCGGGGCGGCCCCGGCGGCTACTCCGCCGCCAGGTGGTCCTGCTGCCCCAGCTTGCCCGCGGCCAGCCCCGCCTGGGGCTGGCGGCGGGCCGGCTCACGGCCGGGGGGCTGGGCGCAGCGTTCCTGGGCGGGCGGGGAGGTGGTGGGCAGGGTGACCGGGGAGCCGGCCTTGACCTGCACCGCCTCGCCGTCGTGCCGCAGGTGGAGCACCTCGCCGCGGCGCAGCGTGTAGGTCGTCCCGTCGTGGGTGATCTGCACGCCGAGCAGGTGCCCGCGCACCAGCAGCGAGAAGCTGAGCTTCATCAGCCCGGAGGGCAGCCGGGGCCGGAAGTCGAGCGTCTCGCCGTGGTCGCGCAGGCCGCCGAAGCCGGCCACCAGGGCGATGCAGGCGCCGGCGAGCGAGGCCATGTGGAGGCCGTCGCGGGTGTTGCCGCCGAGGTCGTGCAGGTCCATCAACGCCGCCTCGGCCGTGTAGTCGTAGGCGAGGTCGAGTTGGCCGACCTCGGCGGCGATGACGGCCTGGGTGCAGGCGGAGAGCGAGGAGTCGCGGACGGTCAGCCGCTCGTAGTAGGCGAAGTTGCGGGCCTTCTGCTCGTCGGTGAAGGCGTCGCCGCGCACCTGCATGGCGAGCACCAGGTCGGCCTGCTTGACCACCTGCTTGCGGTACAGGTCGAAGTACGGGTAGTGCAGCAGCAGCGGGTACTTCTCCGGCTCGGTGTTCTCGAAGTCCCAGACCTGGTGGTGGGTGAAACCGTCGGCCTGCGGGTGGACGCCGAGGTCCGCGTCGTACGGGATGTACATCGCGGCGGCGGCGTCGCGCCAGGCGGCGGTCTCCTCGGTGTCGACGCCGAGGGCGCCGGCCTCGCGCGGGTGGCGGACGGCGGCCTCGGCGGCGGCGCGCAGGTTCGTCTGCGCCATCAGGTTGGTGAAGACGTTGTTGTCGGCGACGGCGCTGTACTCGTCGGGGCCGGTGACGCCCTCGATCCGGAACTTCCCGGCGGTGTCGTGGTGACCGAGCGAGCGCCACATCCGGGCGGTCTCCACCAGGAGTTCGAGGCCGTACTCGCGCTCGAACTCCTCGTCCCCGGTGGCCCGGACGTAGCGGGCGACGGCGACGGCGATGTCGGCGCCGATGTGGAAGGCAGCGGTGCCGGCCGGCCAGTAGCCCGAGCACTCCTCGCCGCGGATCGTGCGCCAGGGGAACACCGCGCCGGCCAGGCCGAGTTGGGCGGCCCGGTCGCGGGCGAGCGGGAGGGTGGTGTGCCGCCAGCGCAGGGCCTGGTTGACGGCGTTGGGCAGGCAGTAGGTGAGCACCGGCAGGACGAAGGTCTCGGTGTCCCAGAAGCTGTGCCCGTCGTAGCCGGGGCCGGTCAACCCCTTGGCAGGGATGGCCCGTTCCTCGCTGCGGGCGCCGGCCTGCAGGACGTGGAAGATGCCGAACCGGACGGCCTGCTGGAGTTCGACGTCGCCCTCGATCTCGACGTCGCTGGTCCTCCAGAACTCCTGGAGGAAGTTGGCCTGTTCGGCGACCAGGCCGTCCCAGCCGGTGTACCGGGCGGCGGTCAGCGCGGCCTCCACCTGATCCCGGACGGCGGGCAGCGAGCGGGTGCCGGACCAGCCGTAGGACATGAACTTGACCAGCCGCAGCCTCTGCCCGGGACCGAGCACGGTGGTGACGCTGATCCGGCAGTGGTCGACCTCGGACTCCGCGACGGTGTCGAGCTTCTCCGGGCCCTCGATGACGTGGTCCATCCCGGCCGCGACCCGGATGCCGCTGAAGCGGGTGCGGTGCACCAGGACGGCCTTGGTGCCGCTGGCGTGGTGCGCCTCGGCCTGCAGCGGGGCCTCCAGGACGGCGGCGGCGCGCGGATCGCCCTCGGGGCCGCCGGGCAGCTGCTCGTTGGCGACCAGCTCGGACTGGAGCACGATCCGCACCGGCCCGTCCACCGCCTCGACGCTGTACTCCACGGCGGCGATGGCGCGCTGGGTGAGCGAGACGAGCCGGGAGGAGCGCACCCGGATGGTCCGCCCGGCCGGGGACATCCACTCGGCCTCGCGGTGCAGCATGCCCTCGCGGAAGTCCAACCAGCGCTTGTGGCTGAGGAGTTCCCCGTAGCGCAGGTCGAAGGGCTCGTCGTCCACCAGCAGCCGGATGATCTTGCCGTTGGTGACGTTGATGACGCTCTGGCTGGACTCGGGGTAGCCGTAGCCGCCCTCGCCGTACGGGAGCGGGCGCAGTTCGAACACGCCGTTGAGGTACGTACCGGGCAGGCCGTGCGGCTCGCCCTCGTCCAGGTTGGCGCGCAGGCCGATGTGGCCGTTGGACAGGGCGAAGACGGATTCGGCCCGGGCCAACGCGGCCAGGTCCAGGCCGTGTTCGGTGATCTGCCACGGATCGATCGTGAAGTTGTCCGCAGGACTCATGCGCCCACCTCGCTACGCTCGGCAGGGGCATTCGCCCACACGCGCCTCTTGATGATTCTCCCCCAGCCTTCGGCCGGGGGGACCCCCATGCTTCGCTCGCTCATGACTGCTTCTCCCCCAGCAGCTCGGAAAGGTCGTCGACGACCACGGTGGCGCCGTCGCGGCGCAGTTCGGCGGCCTGCCCGGTGCGGTTGACCCCGACCACCGCGCCGAAGCCGCCGGCCCGGCCGGAGGCGACCCCGGCCAGCGCGTCCTCGAAGACGGCTGCGTGCGCGGGGTCGACGCCGAGCTCGCGGGCGGCGTACAGGTAGGTGTCGGGGGCTGGCTTGCCGGGCAGGCCCTGCTGCTTGGCGACCACGCCGTCCACGATCACGTCGAACAGCTCCAGGATGCCCGCCGAGCGCAGCACGTCCCGGCAGTTGGCGCTGGAGGAGACCACCGCGCTGGGCAGTCCGAGCGCGCGCAGCCGGTGCACGTAGGCGACCGAGCCCTCGTAGGGCTCGACCCCCTGCTCGTGGATCAGCCGCAGCACGGTGTCGTTCTTGGCCCGGCTGATCCCCTGCACGGTACGGGCGTTCGGCGGGTCGTCCTCGGCCCCCTCGGGCAGGTCGATGCCCCGGCTGTGCAGGAAGGCCCGGGTGCCGTCGAGGCGCGGGCGGCCGTCCACGTAGGTGTCGTAGTCGTTGACGTCGTCGAAGGGGACGAACTGCCCGCCGGTGCGGGCGGCTTCGGCGCGCAGAAAGGCGTCGAAGGTGTCCTTCCAGGCCGCGGCGTGAACCGTGGCGGTCTGGGTGAGCACCCCGTCGAGGTCGAAGAGGAAAGCACGGATGTCGTCCGGTAGCCCCAGCATGGGTGCAGTCTTACCCGGGAACGCGGGGGAAGCCGCCCATTCCCGGCGGCGCGTCGCAGGAAGGGCGGCTTCCGGTCGGCGGGCCGTCGTGGCCGCCCCGGCCCGTCGTCACTACGGCGAGTCGGGCATCTGCGCCTCGGGCGCCTGGATCACCGAGAAGACGGCGCCCTGCGGGTCCCGGACCACGGCCATCCGGCCGGACTGCATGTCGAACGGCGGCTGGATCACCGCACCACCGGCCTTGACCAGGGCGTCCACCACGGAGTCGGTGTCGTCCACCGAGAAGTACGTCATCCAGTGCGAGGGCATGCCGGCCCCCAGGTACCCGGGGACCTTCTGCATGCCGCCGACGGTGCGGTCGCCGACGTTCAGCGAGAAGTAGCCGTCCATGCCCTGGATGGTGGCCGGGCGCAGCCCGAGCGCCGGCTGGTAGAAGCGGCCGGCCGCTTCGGTGTCGGTGGTGTTGAGCTCGTTCCAGACCAGCGCGCCGGGCTCGTTGACCACGCCCGCGCCGATGAAGTCCATCGCCTGCCAGACGCCGAACACCGCGCCGGTCGGGTCGGCGGCGACCATCATCCGGCCGATCGTGCCGACGTCCATCGGCTCGTAGAGGATCGTGCCGCCGGCCCCGGCGATGGACCGGTTGGCCTCGTCGGCGTCGTCCGAGGCGATGTAGGTGGTCCAGGCGACGGGCGGCACCGGCTGGCCCTCGGGCGCGGACTGCGCCATGATCCCGGCGACCGGGCGGTCGTTGAGCGTGCACACGGCGTAGCCGCCGAACTCGGCCGGGCCGATCTCGCCCTGCCAGCCGAACAGGTCGCGGTAGAAGTCGAGCGCGGCCTGCTGGTCGCTCGCCATCAGGTCGATCCAGCACGGGGTGCCGGGCTTGTACGGATCGGTCACTACGGGCATCGTTGGGCCTCCCGGAGGCGGTGGTGGCCGGCTGTGGTGTGTCGGTCGGTCGGGCGGCGGCCCGGCCGGGACCGGTCCGGCCGTCCGCGCGGACGGCCGTACGACGGGGGTACACCGCCCACCTTCGGCCCGCCGACGCGTTCCCGCCACCGGACGGCGCCCTGGCGGGCGACCGGCGCCCCGACGGGGTGCCCGTTACCGGGGCACGGACCGGGGCACGGGCTGGCGCACGGACCGGGGAACAAACCGGCCGCCGGAGCTCACTCGGGGTCGTGCCGCTTGGCGGTGACGAAGTACGGCTGCACCTTGCCGCTCTGCGCGTAGTCCTTGAGCCGGACCAGCAGTTCGGCCCAGGTGCCGGCCACCATCGGCACGCCCTCCTCGCTGCCCGGCTGCCAGCCGCCGTGCCGGAACAGCAGCCGGGTGCGCTCGGGCTCGTCGGGCTGGTCGGCGAGGTCCCAGCTGATCCAGGTGCCCGCCCAGTGCGGCGGGAAGGCCCCGGCGTTGGCCCACACCACCCGCTCCAGGTCGGCCCGCTCGCGGCGCAGCCGGAAGGGCTCGGGGACGCCGGGGAAGTCGAAGAGCAGCACGTCGTCCTCGCGGTCCACGGCGGTCGTCCACCAGCTGGTCAGCCCGTCGTGGGTGTTGAGCGCGGCGAGGACGACGTCCCGGGGCGCGGCGATGTCGATCTGCATGGCGATCTCGGGCATGGGGTCCGCCTTTCGGTGCCGTGGTGGTCCCCTCCCGGGGCGCACAGGCCCCAGGCCCACCATGGCACGGCCCCCGGGGCCACGCGCCCCGGAGGGCGCCGGTCCCGGGGGTCGTCCCCGTGCTGTCCGGTGGTGGCGGTCAGCCGCCGCTGCCGTAGGTGGTGTTCGCGCAGATGTCGTCGTCGGCCGAGCGGGCGTCGTTGGTGACGGTGGTCGGCAGCGGCTGCGGGGCCGTCGGGGCGCCGGGGGTGGTGCCCGCGGCGGGTGTGCCGGCCCCCGTGCCGGTGGCCGCCGCGAAGTCCTGGCCGACGATCACCGAGATGCCCCGCGCGCTGCTGGGCTCCAGGCTGGCGCCCGGGAACAGCGCGGCGACCTTCTCGGCGTTCGCCTTCTGGCTGGAGCTGTACTCGATCGTGGTGGTCTTCTGCTTGGTGCTCGCCGCCTGGCCCGCCGTGCTGGCGGTGAACTTGGCGGCCTTCAGCTGGTCGGTCGCCTTGCCGGCCAGGCCGTTGACGGTCGTCCCGTTGTAGACCGCCACCTTGACCGCGGAGTTGGTGGCGTCCCCGGCCGGGGCGGGCGGGGTGCTGGGCGCGGCCTGCGACGGCGCGGCACTCGTGCTGGCGGGGGCGTCCGGCTGCTGGCCGGTGGCGTTCTGGCCGTCGATGGTCTGGTCGGCCTTGAGGGTCTCCCAGAGCTTGTTGGCGTCCGGCTGGACCAGGTCGATGTTGGCGTCCTGGGTGCGGTAGCGCCAGGGCGCGGTGACGAACTTGAGGTCGTGCATGTCGATGTTCTTCAGCGACAGGCCGAAGGAGAGCAGCTTGTCCGCGGAGTCCAGCCCCGGGTCGACGGTCAGCGACTTGGTCGCCGCGTCGGCCAGCGGCAGCAGGTTGGTGGGGCTCAGCCCCTCCTTCTTCATCTTGGTGGCGAGCGAGCTCATGAAAGCCTGCTGGCGCTTCATCCGGCCGATGTCGGAGCCGTCGCCGATGCCGTGCCGCAGGCGCACGTAGTCGAGCGCCTTCTGGCCGTCCACGGTCTGCTTGCCCTGCGGCAGGACGAGGTCGCCCTTCTTGTGCAGGTTGGGGTTGATGTCGCCCTCGTAGATCGGCTTCGGCAGGCATATGTCCACGCCGTTGACGGCCTTGGTCATCGCGGCGAAGCCGTTGAAGTCGACCACCATGGTGTGGTCGACCCGGATGCCGGTGACCTTCTCCACGGTGTTCTGGGTGCAGGCCGGGTTGCCGCTGTCGCTGCCGCCGACCGAGAAGGCGGCGTTGAACAGGTCGTTGCCGCCCTTGGTCCACTTGCCGTTGGGCAGCTTGCACGACGGGATCGGGACGATCGTGTTGCGCGGGATCGAGATGCCCACGGCGTGCTTGTGGTCGGCGTAGACGTGCAGCAGGATCGTGGTGTCCGAGCGGGCGCCGCCGTCCTCGCCGCCGCCGAGGTCGGAGTTGTTGCCGCCCCGGCTGTCGGAGCCGATCAGCAGCACGTTGACCGGCTTGTTGCCGTCCGCGTCGGCCTTGGCCTCCGGCGGGCGGTCGGTGGATATCGCGTCCGCGTCGAAGGACTTGATGTTGGCGTTGAGCTTGAAGTAGATCGCGCCGCCGGTGCCCGCGATCAGCACCAGCACGCCCGCCGCCGACCAGGCGACGATCTTCTTCACGTTCTTCTTGGGCTTGGCATTCTTGCGCGCCGCCGCCCGGCCACCGCCCGCGGCCCCGGAACCGCCGCCGCCCTTGCTCTGCGCGGCGCGGCGGGCCTCCGCCCGGCCGCCGCCGCGCGGCCCGGGCACGGAGCCCGTAGCGCCTTCCGTCGTGGGCACGTCCTCGCCCCGAGCCGGGCTCTCGCCCTTCCGACCTGACATGCGCGTACCTTTCACCGACGGAAGCGACGCCCCGGACGATCTGGCGCACCGCACACAGAAGAGACGGACGAGGCCCCTCCCAGGTTGCACGTACGAAGGTCGGTACAGACCGACCATCGTGGCTTCCGATCATATTGAGAGCGAAGACGATCACAGCCCCCAGGTACACCTACAATCCCTGATACCACGCGGCAGTTTGCCGACATACCACCCGAAAGCGCTTGATTCGGACGGACCCGCGCCGCCTGGAAGACGCAGGGGATCTCACCGTCGGACCGGGCCTCACTCGGGGCCCGCACGGGCGGATCGGCCGCCGGGTCGCCCGTCACGGGGTGGCGGGGGTGCTCGGTTCGTCGGTGGCGAACGCGGCCGAAGTGAATCGTCGTCACATTGCCACGTGTCGAAACGCCTGACGGACAGCCCGGACCCCTCCAGCAGGCCCCTGGGCCCGCCCCGGCCGGAACAGCCAGGCGCCCTGGTGCGCCTTGACACCGCCGACCAAGTGTCGGCGGGCATCCGTCCGGCACGACATCCGCCATGGCCCGCGAGACGCCGGAGCCGAGGCGGCCGCCTTTCGGTCAGGCGCACGCGATCTGACGGAGTTTTTGACAAGTCCGACAACAACTGCCACGATCCTCGCCATGGCACGCCCGCGGAAGTTCGACACCGAGGCCGCGATCGACGCGGCCATGAACACCTTCTGGGCCAAGGGGTACACCGCGACCTCGACCGACGACCTGGCCGAGAGCACCGGCATGCTGCGCGGCAGCCTGTACAACGCCTTCGGCGGCAAGCGGCAGCTGTTCGAGCTGGCACTGCGCCGCTACCGGGAGGGTGGCGCGGGCGGCGACCGCACCATGTCGGACGACCAGCCGCCACTGGAGCGCATCCGGCAGTTGCTGCGCACCGGGGTGGACCGGACCGCGACCGACCACCGGGGCTGCCTCGCGGTCAACACTGTCACCGAACTGGCGCTGCGCGAGCCGGAGTTGGCCGATCTGGCGCGCCAGGCCTTCGTCCCGCTGGAGGCCCGGCTGACGGCGGCGGTCGAGGACGGCCGGCTCCGCGGCGAGATCCGCTCGGACCGCCCCGCCCGCGTGCTGGCCCGCCAGGTGATGGCCGCCTTCCACGGACTGCTGCTGCAGGCCAAGGCCGGCTTCGAGTCCGAGTCGCTGCACGCGACCATCGACGCCGTCGTCGACGACCTGCGCCCCTGAACCTCCCCGCCGGGCGACCCCCGGCGCTTTTTCCGCCCGAGTTTTTGGCACTTCAACCAATAACAGCCCGCACCGGAGGTCGCACCCGATGTCCGTCCTGTCCCGCCCGCTCCGCCCGCCCCTGCTGCCCGTCATCCTGGCGGCCTTCTTCATGTACGGCTTCGACGGCAACGTCGTGAACGTCGCCCTGCCCGCCATCCGCGGCGGCCTCGGCGCCGGCCAGGCCGCGCTGGAACTGGTCGTCGCCGGCTACGTGTTCAGCTACGCCACCGGGCTCGTCCTCGGCGGACGACTCGGCGACATCCTCGGCCACCGGCGGATGTTCCTGTCCGGGATGGCCGCCTTCACCCTGGCCTCCGTCCTGTGCGGACTGGCCCAGTCCCCCACCCAGCTGGTGCTCGCCCGGCTGTTCCAGGGCCTCACCGCCGCCGCCATGGTGCCCCAGGTGCTCGCCCTGATCACCACCGCCGTCCCCGCCGAGGGCCGGCCGCGCGCCCTGGCCTGGTTCGGCGTGACCGGCGGACTCAGCGGTGTCTGCGGCCAGCTGCTGGGCGGCGTTCTGCTCGACGGCGACCTCCTCGGCCTCGGCTGGCGCGCGGTCTTCCTGGTCAACCTGCCGGTCGGGCTGATCGTCCTCGCCGTCGCCGCCACCGTCCTGCCGCGCACCACCACCGCCCGCCGCCCCGCCCTGGACGGCATCGGCGTGCTCGCGATCTCCGGCTCGCTGGCCCTGGCGCTCGTCCCGCTCGTCCTCGGCCGGGAGGCCGGCTGGCCGCTCTGGGCCTGGGCGATGCTCGCCGCCGCCGTGCCCGCCTTCCTGGCCGCGCTGCGCTGGGAGCGCCGCCTCGCCGGCCGCGGTGGGCAGCCGCTGCTCGACCCGGAGCTGTTCCGCGGCCGGGTCTTCCGGACCGGGCTGGCCGTCAACGCCGCCTTCATGGCCTTCTTCGCCGGGTTCGTCTTCGTGATCAGCCTCACCGTGCAGACCGGCTTCGGCTACAGCCCACTGCGTTCCGGACTGGTCTTCACTCCCATGGCCGTCCTCGCCATGGTCGCCTCCCTGACCGGCAAGCGCCTGATCCCCCGCTACGGGCTCCGCGTCCCCGTCGTCGGCGGGGCGGTCACCGCCCTGAGCCTGCTGCTGACCGCACTCGCCCTGCAGACCGACGGGGAACGGCACGCCCTCCCCTGGCTGCTGACCACCATGGGCCTGATGGGCATCGGCAACGGCCTCGTCCTCCCGTCCCTGATCGGCGCCCCGATGGCCGGCATCGCCCCCGAACGCGCCGGCACCGCCTCCGGCACCCTCTCCACCACCCAGCAGTTCGCCGCCGTCACCGGCGTCGCGACCATCGGCGGCACCTACTTCGCGGTCCTCGACCACCACACCCACGCCACCGCCGCGGCCGCCGCCACCTGGCTCGCCCTCGCCGCCGTCCTCGCCATGATCGCCCTCACCCTCCGCCTCTCCCACGCCACCAAGGCCCCGACCCCCGCCCCGGTCCCGCGCACCCCCGCCCGCGCCCTCGCGACCGAGAACTGACCGCGAACGGATCGGGGCCCGGGGGGGGGGGGGGGCCCCCGCCCCGGGGCCGCCGGGCGGGGGGGGGCGGCGGCGGGGGGGGGGGGGGCGGGGCGCGGGGCGCCCCGCCGGGGGGGCGGGGGGAAAC
>NZ_JBICZB010000075.1:3600-35945 GCF_043201815.1 Kitasatospora sp. NPDC048296 | reverse complement strand
ACTCCAGAACCACTGAAGCCAGAATGATCAAGAGATCGCAGAGCGGCTCGCTTTTGATCCGCCGTCCGTGGTCCTCGATTCACCCGCCGCCGAGACGGACAGTGCCAGAGGGCGGCTGTCGTGTTCGGCCAGCAGGATCGTTGCATGTGCGGCGAACTCCGGATCGAAGAACGGAGCGTAAGCCGCCTCCCAGGATGCGGCGTGGATCTCGCCGAGGACGTCCCCGTCGTACTGGTCGGCGCGACGAACTGTGAACATCCGGCGAGCCTATCGGGGGCGCCGCGTTCATGGTCAGCCGCCTGGAGTACCCGGACCAGCCCGTCGAACTCGCCGTGGAGCACTCGCACGAGGACGTCGAGGGCGCGGCCGACCCCTTCTCAACGCGGCCAGCTGGCGCAAGAGCAGCTACAGCGGTACGAACGGCGGAGACTGCATCGAGGTGGCCCCCGGATTCCCCGGCCTCGTCCCCGTGCGTGACTCCAAGGACCCGCAGGGCCCGGTTCTCGTCTTCCCTGTCCCCGCTTGGGAGGCCTTCGTGGTGGCCGTCTGCAAGGGTGACCTTCCGGCGCAAGGCTGCTGAGGAGCTGACTGGTAGCTCTCTTCGGCGCGGTGGGCCGCACATGGGCGTGAGCTGCTAGGTTGCGCCCAGGCGAACGCGTGTGTGGAGGTCGTGCTGTGATCGGGCTGGGAGCAATAGCGGGGATCGCGTTGGTGGAGTTCGGCATGGTGCTGACACCGGGGCCGAACATGATCTACCTGGTCTCCCGCTCGATCACCCAGGGCCGTCGGGCGGGGCTGATCTCGCTGGCCGGGGTCTTCCTCGGCTTCCTGGTCTACCTCTTCGCGGTGTCCGCCGGCATCGCCACGGTCTTCGCTCTGGTGCCGGAGATCTACTTGGCGATCAAGCTGGCCGGAGCGGGCTACCTGCTCTGGCTGGCGTGGAAGGCCGTCCGGCCGGGCGGCCGATCCGCTTTCGCGACTCAGGAGTTGGCGCCGGACGGGTCCCGCAAGCTCTTCCTGATGGGCTTCCTCACCTGCCTGCTGAATCCCAAGGTGGCCATCCTCTACATCTCGCTGCTGCCGCAGTTCGTCGACCCGGCGCGTGGCCATGTCGGCCTGCAAGGGCTGCTGTTGGGGCTGACCCAGATCGCGGTGGGGGTCGCGGGCAACGCGTTCTTCATCGTGACGGCCGGCTCCGTCGCCGGGTTCTTCGCACGGCACCCGCTCTGGCAGCGCCTTCACCGCTATGTGGTGGGTACCGCGCTGGCGGGCTTCGCCGCCAGGATCGCCACCGAACGAACGGGCGCGGCGGTCGCCCTGCACTGACAGCTGGGCGCTGAAGGGCCTTGCGAGTTGCCCGAGGCCCCGCTACCCCGTCGACGGGGCAGCGGGGCCTTTCGCATGAGGTCTGGGCCGGAAGGCCCCCGGTTCGGGCCCGCGGCCCCTTCACGAACCCTTGACAGAGATCGTCCACGATTCCGCAACCTGCCCCCCCTGAGAGTGCGTCAGCATGCAAACGGAGGCCGCTGATGTGGCCTCCTCCCGCTGCGGCGGTTCGCACTTTCTTCACTTGAGGGGGAGTCGCACACACATGGTCAGCCCGCAGTTCATCACCGGTCCGGTCGCCCCGGCCGCCGCTCCCGGTCAAACCGGCGGCACCGACGGGGGCTCGGCACCCGGCAGGCTCGTCCTGGCCGGCGGTGCCGGTAGGCCCCCGTCCCACCCGGCCCCCGGACCGGTGACCACCCGGTTGGACAGCCCGTACGAACTCGGTGCCTCGGCCGGGGCCGCCCGGCAGATAGCCACCGATCTGAACAGCACCAACGGCAAGGCCGAGGCCATCTTCACCCGCCTGACGAAGGCCGTCGAGAAGGCCACCGCCGCCGACCAACGGGCCGCCGGTGCGCTCCGGGGCGATGTCGGTAGCAGCACCACGTCCTTCAACCCCGCCCCGTACGGCGGCGGCCCGGTCGCCGACGCCAACCGGGCCAAGGACCTGCTGGCCAAGGCCGACGACCTCACCCCTCGGGAGCTGAAGAAGCTGCAGGACCTCATGGCCGCCAACGCGGGGAACAAGGACTTCGCCACCACCTTGATCAACGGCCTCGAACACCACGGCAAGACCGGTCAGGACGCCCTGATGGAGTACGGCCGGATCTATGACGGCCTCGCCCACGGCAAGCGCCACGCCCACGACTTCCAGGCCGTCCTCGACGGCCTGTCCGTGTCCCTCGCCACCGCCACCCACGACGGCGGCACGGGCAAGGACTGGGAGGACGGGCTGCTGGCCGCCGCCAGGCGCCGCGACGGCGCCGACGGGTACAACACCAACTACCCGGCGCTGACCGCCTTGATGGGGGCCAAGGGAACGTTCGACAAGGCGTTCCTGCTCAAGGTCGGCAACGATCTGGTCGACCACGAGCGCGGCAGCACGGCCAAGGGCGAGGACCTCTGGGGGCCGAAGTGGACCGGTCGCCCCTTCCAGACGGACCCGGTGGGCGGCCTGATGAACGCGCTCAGCCGCAGCCCCGAGGCGTCGAAGGACTTCTTCGACCCCGGGAAGAGCAGGAACCTGGACTACCTGCTGCACGAGCGGAAGTGGCGCGACGCCATGACGCCCGACGTGACGGGCCGAGCGAAGCCTCAACTGGAGTCCCTCGTCCACTACTCCGCCTCGACCCTCGGCGCGCTGGACGCGGTGTTCGCCGACGCGGCGCTCGACCATGCGGACGCCGACAACAAGACCGTGGACTGGCAGGCGAAGATGACCTACCACGCGATCGGTGGGGTCGTGGGCCTGATTCCGGAGTTCGGGGACGCCGCGCAGCGCTTGGTCGACGTCGGGACCTCGATGTGGGCGGACTCCGCCAAGGGAGAGATCGACACCCACCTCAAAGGCGACCTGAGCTCCCACTTCTCGGCCGGACGGCAGCAACTGGACGCGATGCTCAACTACAAGCTGATCGAGTCCGGATACGACCACTTCGCCTTGGACGGCGACGGCAGCGTCCCCGATCAGCTCAAGCGGAGCGCGGGGAGCGCCTACAACACCGGGATCGACAACACCTACCGCACCGTGTTCGGTAGGGCGTGAGCGCCGTGGAGACCGAGAAGAAGAACGAGCCGGTCGGCGAGCCCGCCGCGACGCCCGACCGCCCGGGGTCCGCCACGCACGGCCGGCGGGGGTGGTTGCCGCCGGTGGTGCTGGCGGTCTTCCTGGCCCTGGCCGGGTCGGGGTGGTTCGCGCTGAACCGGCTGACGAACCTCGGCGGACCGGACAGCGTCTGCGACGGAGCTGCTTCGGCGGATCTGGTGCACGATCTCCTGGGTCCCGGGCGGGTCAGTGACGCCACGGCGGGATACGAGCCGACGAAGAACTTCACCGGGAGCTGCATCGCCATCGTCAAGTCCGGTCTGTTCGGGACTACCGAGAAGACCATGTGGTTCACCATCCGCCGCGGCACCGATGAGGGCCCGGGCGAGTGGGCCGCATCGGACGCCCGGCTGTTTCCCGGCGGCTCGGTCACCCCGGAGGCGGCCTGGGCCGTGCTTCCCGAGGGCTGCTCCAAGGGGGTGCGGGCCGAGGTGCACACCGCCGACGAGCAGGGCCACGACGAGGAACGTGCCCGCTTGGCCGTGTCGTTCGCCAACGCGGTGGCCAAGGCACGCGCGTGCGGGGACCGGAACCTCGCGGTACCGAAGAGCCTGTCGGCGAAGGGGGCCGAGACGGACCCGGACTGGGCGAACCTGTGCGGACTGCCCGGGTTCGCCCCAGCCAAGGACCCGAGCATCCCGAGCAGCCCGGTGACCTTCCGGCAGCGGGCCACCACAGCCTCGGACCCGATCTGGTCGTGCACGATCGCCGATCGCTCGTCGTCCCTGACCCCGCAGGTTTTCGCGATCACGACCGAGCCGCAGACCACCACCGTGGCCAGACGGCTGCACGACAACTCGGGCTTCGTCGGACGGGCCCAGTCGGTCGCGTACGGGACACTCATCGCCACCTGCCGGGGCAAGGACGTCTACTTCACCGTCACGGGCGGGTTCGACTCGTCCTTCAGGAGCCGGTTGTTCCCCGACCAGGAGGGCCTGGTACGGCAGTTCCTCACCGCCGGCGGCAAGGCGATCGGCTGCGAGCCGATCCTCTAGGAACGCCCCCGCTACTTCCGGGTGTTGGTGCGGCGGGTGGGTTCGGCTGTCGTCGGGTCCTCGGGCCAGGGGTGGCGGGGGTAGCGGCCTCTGAGGTCGGCGCGGACGGCCCGGTAGCCCTCGCGCCAGAACGACGCCAGGTCGCCGGTGACGGCGGCGGGCCGGCCGGCGGGGGAGAGCAGGTGGATGGTCAGTGGGACACGGCCGGCGGCCAGAGTGGGGGTAGTGGTCCAACCGAAGAGTTCCTGCAACTTGACGGCCAGCACCGGGCGTTCGGTGGTGTAGTCGACTCGTATCTTCGAGCCGGACGGCACGGTGATGCGTTCGGGGGCGAGTTCGTCCAGGCGGCCCGCCTCGCCGGTGACCCAGGGGAGCAGGCGTTGCAGGGCGGCCGTGGTGTCGATGCGGGCGAGGTCGGCGCGGCGGCGGGCACGGGAGAGTTCGGGCTCCAGCCATTCTTCGGCGCGGTCGAGCAACGCGGTGTCGCTGACGTCGGGCCAGGGGTTGCCGATCGCGGTGTGGAGGAAGGCGAGGCGTTCGCGTAGGCCGGACGGGAAGGTCAGTAGGGTGCTGACGCCCTCGCGGGTGAGGCCGTCCAACAGAGCAGTCCGGACGAGGGCGGGGTCGGGGCGGTTGAGGGGCTTCTCGGCGAGTTCGATGGCGCCGAGGGATTCGACCTGGCGGGAGACGACTTCACCTCGCCGGGTGTCCCAGTGGACCTCTTCGCGGGCGGTGAGCATCGCCGTACCCGCTTGGTGGGCGGTGTCCTCATCAAGGGCGGCGGCGTGCAGGATACGGGCGGAGTGCGAGCCGGCCGGGCGATCGGCGACCGCGACGGCGAGCCAGGGCAGGGCGCCGAGTCGGGTGTCCGGGGCGAGTTCGGCAGCCGTCCCGGAGGCCATCAGGTACGGGCTGCGCTCGCCGGGGGCGGGCTTGTCGACCCGGGCGCGGGCGATGCGCTCCGGGAACGCCAGGGCGACGACGAGGCCGGCGGCGGTCGGGTCGGGCAGTGCGGTGGCGGGTTCGTCGGAGGTGGCACGCAGCAGTCGGCGGACCTCTTCGCGCCAGCGTCCGGCGTAGGGGTCACCGGAGGAACGGACCAGCCGCCACACCGCGCCGAGGTCGTCGCCGAGGGCGCGCGGTGGTTCCTCGGAGAGCAGGGCGACCACCTCCGCCGCTCGCCGCGCGCCGACCGCTGCCGCGCCGTCGACCAGGGCGCGGGCGAGCCGGGGATGCAGCCCGGTGCGGGCGAGGCGGACGCCGCGCGGGGTGGCCCGGCCGTCGGCGTCCACCGCGCCGAGGGCGAACAGGGTCTGCCGGGCTGCGGCCATCGCCCCGGTGGGCGGGGCGTCGGGCAGAGCGAGGCCGGTGGCGTCCGGGTCGCCCCAGCAGGCGGCCTGGAGAGCAAAGGAGGTGAGGTCGGCGAGGGCGATCTCGGGGGTGGGGAAGCGGGCGGCGCGGGCGTCCTCGGCCTCGTGCCAGCAGCGGTACACGGTGCCGGGGGCTTCGCGCCCCGCGCGCCCCGCGCGCTGTCGGGCGGCGGCGAGCGAGGCCCGGACGGTGACGAGGCCGGCCAGGCCACGGGCGTGGTCGGTGCGGGGTTCGCGGGCGAGTCCGGCGTCCACCACGATCCTGACGCCGGGCACGGTGAGCGAGGACTCGGCGACGGCGGTGGCGAGCACCACCCGACGCGAGGTGGACGGGGTGAGGGCGGCGTCCTGGACGGCCTGCGGGGCGCGGCCGTGGAGTTGCAGGACCTCGGCCGCCACTCCCGCCAACTGCCCGGCGACGCGGGCGATCTCGCCGACGCCGGGCAGGAAGCAGAGCACGTCTCCCGCCTGTTCGGCGAGCGCCCGGCGCACGGTCGCGGCGACGTGGTCGAGCAGCGCCGGGTCGACCCGGGTCCCGTGGGCGGGCCGGACGGCGCGCGGCGGCGGCGCCCAGACCACGTCGACCGGGTGGGACACCCCGTGCGCCTCCACCACCGGTGCGCCACCGAGCAGTTCGGCCCAGGCCGCGGTGTCGGAGGTGGCCGACGCGCAGACCAGTCGCAGTTCGGGCCGCAGTGCCGCCCGGACGTCCAGCAGGAAGGCGAGGGCCGTGTCGGCGTCCAGGTGTCGTTCGTGGCATTCGTCCAGGACGACCACGTCGACCCCGGGCAGCTCCTGGTCGCGCTGCAGCCGTTGCAGCAGCACCCCGGTGGTGACCACCTCGACGACCGTCGAGGGGCCGACCTTACGATCCCCGCGCACGGTGTAGCCGACCCGGCCGCCGACGGTCTCGCCGAGCAGCCAGGCCATCCGCCGGGCGGCGGCCCGGACGGCGAGCCGGCGCGGTTCGGCGACCACCACGCGCCGCACCGGGTGGCCGTCGGAGAGCAGCCCGGCCAGGGCGAGCGGCACCAGCGTGGTCTTGCCGGTGCCGGGCGGCGCGGCGAGGACGGCGGTGCCGTGCTCCTCCAGCGCGTCGTGCAGGGCGGGCAGGGCGGTGCGGACGGGCAGGTCGCGCCAGGCCGGGTGCAACAGGCTCAGCCCCGCTCGGTGACGAAGATCGCCGTGCCCGGGATCAGCCGTCCGCGCAGCGGGGACCAGCCACCCCATTCCTGCTCCAGGCCGGCCGGCCACTCGGGCTCGACCAGGTCGATCAACCGGAAGCCGGCGCCGACGAGTTCACGCACCCGGTCGCCCAGGGTGCGGTGGTGCTCGACGTAGGTGGCGCGGCCCTGCTCGTCCTGCTCGACGTACGGGGTGCGGTCGAAGTAGGAGGACATCGCAGTGAGGCCCTCGACGCCGGGCTCGTCCGGGAAGGCCCAGCGGATCGGGTGGGTCACCGAGAACACCCAGCGCCCGCCGGGCCGCAGCACCCGGTGCACCTCGCGCATCAGCCGGTCGGTGTCGGCGCTGAACGGGACGGCGCCGTAGGCGGAGCAGGCGAGGTCGAAGGACGCGTCCGCGAAGGGCAGCACGGCGGCGTCGGCCTGGACGACCGGGACGGGCTCGGCGCCGCGGCCGAGGTCGATCCGGCGGGAGTGCTGGAGCTGGCGGTAGGAGATGTCCAGGGCGACCGGGCGGGCGCCCCGGGCGGCCAGCCAGCGGGAGCACTGGGCGGCGCCGGCGCCGATCTCCAGCACGTCCTTGCCCGCGACCTCGCCGAGCAGTCGGGCGTCGGCCTCGTCGAGACCTTCGGGGCACCAGGTGAAGCGGTCGTCGCCGAGGAACTCGCCGTGCTCGTCCTGGTACTCGTCGGCGTTGCGGTCCCACCAGTGCCGGCTGGCCCGGCTGCTCTCCCCGACGCCGGCCGTGCGCCGCACCGCGTCGTCGCCGTCCTCCTCCTCGACCCCTGCGGGGGAGGTGTCAAGATCGTGCAGGTTCGACTGGGGGGTGGTGGCCACGGTGACAATGCCCATCGCGTAGGGTATGGAGTGCGGAAGCGCCGCTGCCGCGAACCGGCCCGATTTTGGACCGGATCCTGGCGGTGGCATCCGGGGACAGGGCCCCTTCGGGCGCCACCGCGAGGTGCGCAATCGGAGGATATGGCCTGATCCGTACCGGGCTCCACCGTCTTGCCTCTTCTGGCGTTGACCGTGCCTGGCCGTCCCCGTATGCTACAAGTTGCGCTGCGGGCCTGCGCGCCTCGGACGGAGCAGGTCGCGCTCGCATCTGTCGAAGACCCCACGGTCGCAAGACGGACGCCGGTTCTCGTTGGACGAGATTCCCGGTGTGCCGTGTTCTTGGCTGTCCGGCTTTCGGTGGGAGCGATACGGGCCCTCCGCGTGGCATTACCTACGACTTTCATGTCCGTACCGGAGCCCTTTTCCTAATGACGAGCCCCACCGACTCCTCCCTCAGCACCACCCCGCAGGTCGCGGTCAACGACATCGGCGACGCGGAGGCCTTCCTCGCCGCCATCGACGAGACCATCAAGTACTTCAACGATGGCGACATCGTCGAGGGCGTCATCGTGAAGGTCGACCGTGACGAGGTTCTCCTCGACATCGGTTACAAGACCGAGGGCGTCATCCCGTCCCGCGAGCTCTCGATCAAGCACGACGTCGACCCGCACGAGGTCGTCGCCGTGGGCGACAACATCGAGGCCCTGGTTCTCCAGAAGGAGGACAAGGAGGGTCGTCTCATCCTGTCCAAGAAGCGCGCTCAGTACGAGCGTGCCTGGGGCACGATCGAGAAGATCAAGGAAGAGGACGGCATCGTCACCGGTACCGTCATCGAGGTCGTCAAGGGTGGTCTCATCCTCGACATCGGCCTCCGTGGCTTCCTCCCGGCCTCGCTCGTCGAGATGCGTCGCGTCCGCGACCTCCAGCCCTACGTGGGCAAGGAGCTCGAGGCCAAGATCATCGAGCTGGACAAGAACCGCAACAACGTGGTCCTGTCCCGCCGTGCCTGGCTGGAGCAGACCCAGAGCGAGGTCCGCCAGACCTTCCTCACCACCCTGCAGAAGGGCCAGGTGCGCTCCGGCGTCGTCTCCTCGATCGTCAACTTCGGTGCCTTCGTGGACCTGGGTGGCGTCGACGGCCTGGTGCACGTCTCCGAGCTGTCCTGGAAGCACATCGACCACCCGTCCGAGGTTGTCGAGGTCGGCCAGGAGGTCACCGTCGAGGTTCTCGACGTTGACATGGACCGCGAGCGCGTCTCCCTGTCGCTGAAGGCGACCCAGGAGGACCCGTGGCAGCAGTTCGCCCGTACCCACCAGATCGGCCAGGTCGTTCCGGGTAAGGTCACCAAGCTGGTTCCGTTCGGTGCGTTCGTCCGCGTGGACGAGGGCATCGAGGGTCTGGTCCACATCTCCGAGCTGGCCGAGCGCCACGTCGAGATCCCGGAGCAGGTCGTCCAGGTCGGCGACGAGATCTTCGTCAAGGTCATCGACATCGACCTCGAGCGTCGTCGCATCAGCCTGTCGCTGAAGCAGGCCAACGAGGCCCTGGGTGCCAACCCGGCCGAGGTCGAGTTCGACCCGACCCTGTACGGCATGGCTGCCTCCTACGACGACCAGGGCAACTACATCTACCCGGAGGGCTTCGACCCCGAGGCGAACGACTGGCTGCCCGGCTTCGAGAAGCAGCGTGAGGAGTGGGAGCGCCAGTACGCCGAGGCGCAGTCCCGCTTCGAGCAGCACCAGGCCCAGGTCATCAAGAGCCGCGAGGCCGACGCCGAGGCCGCTGCCGAGGGTGGCGACGCCGTCGCCGCCGCTGCCGGTGGCTCCTACTCGTCCAGCAGCGACGAGGGCTCGGGCGCCCTGGCCTCCGACGAGGCCCTGGCCGCCCTGCGCGAGAAGCTGGCCGGTGGCCAGAGCTGAGGCTCTCGTCCCCGCTAGCTGACAGCTAGGCAACGGGCCCCACCCGGATTTCCGGGTGGGGCCCGTTGGTTTTTCCGCGACTGTTCGCGTGTTCGCGTGCCTGTTCGCCCGTGTGCCCCGTGTGCCCCGTGTGCCTGTCCACGTCCTCGCCGGCGTTTTTCGGTGACTGTTCACCGGCTCTTCGTTTTCCGCTTTGACTTATGTGTGGTTTATGTGTAGAGAAGTGTGAGATGAGGCTCATTGCCCTGCTATAGGCCGGACTTCTGGATGCACCTACATTGAGTGGAGCTGCCCGAAAGGCTCCTTCATGCGCAACCGCTCCTCCGCCCCCACCGCAGTGGTCGACGGCCGGCTCGCCGCGATCGGCCGGTTTTGTTTCCGCCACCGCCGCTGGGTCCTCGGCTTCTGGGCCGTCGTCCTGGTCGTCGGGGTCCTGATCGGGGGACGGGTCTTCGAGGGCTCGGTGGCCGGAGCCTCCTCCGCGACCGCCGAAGCGGACCGGGGCAGCGCCGTGGTCGCCGCGGCCGATCCGGTCAAGGGCACCGTGACCGCGGTGGTGGACGGCAAACCGGTCGACGACCCGGCCGTACGAGCCGCCGTCGAGAAGGCCGTCACCGAGATCGCCGCCCTGCCCGGGGTCTCCTCCGCGCAGGACGCCTACGGCTCCGACCCGGCCCAGGCCGCGCTGCGCGCCACCGACGGGACGGCGAGCCTGGTCACCGTACGGATGGCCGCCACCTCGACCTCCGCGCAGACCGACGCCGTCACCCACCGGCTGGCCGCGCTGAACGGCGCCGACGGGGCGCACGTGACCGTCGGCGGGGACCTGGTGCTCCAGCAGGAGGTCAAGAAGCAGACCGAGAGCGACACCCGCTTCGGCGAGATGGTGACCCTGCCGCTCACCCTGGTCGTCATGGTGCTGGTCTTCGGCGGCCTGGCCGCCGCCTCGCTGCCGTTGATCGGCGCCATCGCCTCGATCGGCGGGGCGCTGCTGGCCATGTTCGGGTTCAGCCAGATCATGGACATCGACACCAGCGTGCTGCCGATCGCCACCGTGCTGGGGCTCGGGCTCTCGATCGACTACGCCCTGCTGATGGTGAACCGTTTCCGCGAGGAACGCGGCCACGGCGCGGGCATCGCCGCCGCCGTCGAACGCACCGCCGCGACCGCCGGCCGCACCGTCGCCTTCTCCGGACTGACCGTCGCCGTCGCACTGTCCGGTCTGTTCGTCTTCACCAGCCCGGTGCTCGGCGCGGTCGCCGCGGCCGGGGTGAGCGTGGTGGTGATCGCGGTCGCGGCCGCGCTGACCCTGGTCCCCGCGCTGCTCGGCTTCGCCGGCTCCCGGATCAAGGCGCCCGCCGCGCCCGTGCCGGACGAGGGCTTCTTCAGCCGGACCGTCCGCCGGGTCCGCAAGCGGGCGGTGCTCGTCGCGCTCGCCTGCGTGGCGGTGCTGATGGCGGCCGGGGCGCCGTTCCTCCATGCCGAGATGCGCAGCTCCGGCGCCGCCGTGCTGCCCGCCTCCTCGGCCGGGCGGCAGGTCGCCGAGACCGTCGACCACCGCTTCCCGCAGGTCGCGGCCGCGCCGATCACCGTGGTGGTCGAGGGCGGCGCCCAGGTCGCCCAGGCGTACGCGGACGACGTGGTCGCCAAGCTCCCCGGGGTGAGCGGGGTGCGGGCGGTGGCCCCGGTGGGCGACAAGGTGTCCACCGTGGACGTCCTGGTGCACGGCGACCCGCAGGGCGCCACGGCCAAGCAGGTGGTGGACGAGCTCCGGGCCGACCGGGGCGGGCTGAAGACCTATGTGACCGGCGGCGCGGCCTCGGTGGTGGACTTCAAGGACGAGCTGCTGTCGCGCGGGCCGTGGGCGCTGGGCCTGGTCGCGGCCGGGACGCTGGTGCTGCTGTTCCTGATGACCGGCTCGCTGGTGATGCCGGTCAAGGCGCTGCTGATGAACCTGCTCTCGCTGGGCGCCTCGCTCGGCGCGCTGACCCTGGTGTTCCAGGACGGGTGGTTCAGCGGGCTGCTCGGCTTCAGCCCGACCGGCGGGCTGGAGACCTTCATCCCGGTGCTGGTCTTCGCCTTCGCCTTCGGGTTGTCGATGGACTACGAGGTGTTCCTGCTCGCCCGGATCAAGGAGCTGCACCAGCGCGGGCACAGCTGTACCCGGGCGGTGGAGCTGGGCGTCCAGCGCAGCGGTCGGATCATCACCTCGGCGGCGTTGCTGATGGTGATCGTTTTCGCGGGCTTCGCGGCCGGGGACATGCTCATGGTCAAGCAGATGGGCATCGCGCTGGCGGTGGCGGTCGCGGTGGACGCCACCCTGGTGCGCTGCCTGCTGGTACCCGCCGCGATGAGCCTGTTCGGCGAGTTCAACTGGTGGGCGCCGGCCCCGCTGAAGCGGCTGCACAAGCGCTTCGGGCTGAGCGAGCACGTCGAGCTGCCCTCGCTGGAGCAGCCGGCGGTCCCGGCGCAGCGGCCGGAGCCGGTGGGGTCAGCTCAGGCGGTGTAGCAGCTCGACGCTCGCGCGCAGCTGGGCCCGTTCCTCGGCGGTGAGGCGGGACTCGATGGCGGTCGCGATGTGGTGCTCGCGACGGGCCCGCTGGTCGAGCAGGGCGGTGTGGCCGGCCTCGGTCGCGGCGATCAGCTGCTTGCGGCCGTCGGTGGGGTGGGGCTGCTGGGCGACCAGTCCGGCCTCGCTCATCAGGGCGACGGTGCGGGCCATCGACTGGTGGCGCACGCGCCGGCGTTCGGCGAGTTCGGCGACGGTGTAGGAGCGTTCGTAGCGGACCAGCAGGCCGAGGACGGCGGCCTGGTTCGGTGGCAGTTCGTCGCTGTCGCGCAGGGAGCGGACCAGGCTGCCGAGGGCGGTGCGCAGGTCGGCGGCGAGTTCCAGGGTGTCCGGGTGTGGTGCTTCGCGAGGCATGGGAGCAGTCTATCCGGAATTTCAACAGCAAAACTGTACAGTCATGCTGTATGGTTTTGGCCATGCGAATCACCAAGTTCGGACACGCCTGCGTACGCATCGAGCACGACACCACCACCGTCGTCGTCGACCCGGGGGCCTTCACCGACCCCGCCGCACTGGCCGGGGCGGACGCCGTCCTGATCACCCACGAGCACATGGACCACTTCGAGGAGTCCCGGCTGCGCGCCGCGCTGGAGGCCCACCCGGCCCTGCGGGTGTGGACCAACAGCATCGTCGCCGCCCAGCTGGAGGGCGTCGGGCAGCGGGTCACCGCGGTCGGCGAGGGCGACGCCTTCGAGATCGCCGGGCTCGGCGTCTCGGTGCACGGCGAGTGGCACGCGGAGATCCATCCGGACGTCCCGCGGGTGAGGAACATCGGCTTCCTCTTCGACGGCCGGCTCTTCCACCCCGGCGACGCCTTCACCGTGCCGCCGCACGCCGTGGACACCCTGCTGCTGCCGCTCGCGGCGCCGTGGAGCAAGGCCGGCGAGGTGGTCGACTACGTCCGGGAGGCGGGCCCGCGCGTGGCGGTGCCGGTCCACGAGGCGACGCTCAGCCCGATCGGGCACATGGTGGCCACCCGGCTGCTCGGGCCGGACGGGCCGGGCACCGGCGCGGAGCTGACCGTGCTCGGCGAGAAGGAGAGCCTGGAGCTGGGCTGAGGGACGCCGGTCGAGGGGTTGCGGGTGGCGGGCTTGAGCTGCCGGGCCGGTACTGACGGGCCCGTGCGGCCACCGGTAGCCTGACGCCATGCTGAAGATCGGACTGACGGGTGGCATCGGCGCGGGCAAGAGCGAGGTGTCCCGGCTGTTCGCCGCGCGTGGCGCGGTGATCGTGGACTCCGACCTGATCGCCCGCGAGGTGGTCGCCCCCGGGACGGACGGTCTGGCGGCCGTGGTCGCCGAGTTCGGCCCGCAGGTGCTGCGCGAGGACGGCACGCTGGACCGCCCGGCCCTCGGGGCGGTCGTGTTCGGCGACCCGGAGCGGCTCCAGGCGCTGAACGCGATCGTCCATCCGCTGGTGCGGGCCCGCTCCGCCGAGCTGGAGGCGGCGGCCGCGCCGGACGCGGTGGTGGTGCACGACGTGCCGCTGCTGGCCGAGAACGGGCTGGCGCCGTTGTTCGACCTGGTCGTGGTGGTGGACGCCGCCGACGAGGTGCGGCTGGACCGGCTGGTGCGGCTGCGCGGGATGGCCGAGCAGGAGGCCCGGGCCCGGATGGCCGCGCAGGCCACCCGGGAGGGCCGGCTGGCGATCGCCGACCTGGTGATCGACAACGGCGGGCCGCTGGAGGCGCTTTCGGCGCGGGTCGACGAGGTGTGGGCGGAGCTGGCGAAGCGCGCCGCAGCCTAGGACACGCCCTGGGTTCAGGCCGTGCCGGGGCTCCAGCGGCAGTGAGGCTCAGGCCGTGCCGGGGCTCGGACGGTGCCGGGCTCAGGCCGTGCTGAGCGGCAGTCGGGCCCGGACGGCGAAGCCGCCCTCGGGCGTCGGCCCGGCGTGCAGGGTGCCGCCGAGGTCGTCGGCGCGGGTGCGCATGCCGTCCAGGCCGTGCCCGCCGGAGGGCAGGCCGGGGCCCGTACCGGCCGGTCCGGCGGGGGAGTTGACCACCGTCAGGCGCAGCCCGTCCGGGGCGACCTCGACCGTGACGGCCACCTCGGCCGCCGGGGCGTGCTTGTGGGCGTTGGTCAGGGCCTCCTGGACGATCCGGTAGGCCGCGTACTGCACCGCCGGTCCGGGCGCGGGCAGCCCCTCGTCCGGGCCGGTGAGTGTCAGACCCACCGCCAGCCCGGCCTGCCGGGACTCCTCGACCAGGGTGGGCAGGCCGCCCAGCGAGGGCGCCTGGTCGGAGGCCGGGGCCAGCACCCCGAGCAGGCCGCGCAGTTCGGTGAGCGCCTGCAGCCCGAGGGCGCGGATCAGGCCGAGGGTCTCCCGGACGGCGGCCGGGTCGTCGGCCTGGGCGATCTGCCCGGCGCCGGCGTGCAGGGTGATCAGCGAGACCCGGTTGGACACCACGTCGTGCATCTCCCGCGCCAGCCGGGCGCGTTCGGCGGCCGCGGCGCGCTCCTCGGCGTGCTCGCGGGCCTCCGTCAGCAGCCGGTTCCGCTCGGCGAGCATGCTCACCGTACGGGCGCGCTGGTGGGCGGTGAGCCCGAGGGCGAGCGGGACGGCGCCGAAGACCATCGGGTCTTCGACCAGATTGGCCAGTGCGGACGGGGTGCTGACGTCCCCGAGGTCGAAGGGGATCAGCAGCCGCAGCTCGGAGAGCGCCGCCAGGGCGTACAGCAGCGGGTTGGCGCCGCGCCGCGCGGCCAGCCCGTACAGGGCGACGGCGAGCGGGAGCTGGCCGCTCAGCAGGGTGACCGTCGCGGTGGCCGCCGGGTAGCGGCGGCGGAACGCGAGGGCGAGGGCGCCGAAGGCCATCAGGCTCGCGTTGACGTGCGGGGAGGTGGTCGGGCCGACGTCCGGGTCCTGCGCGGCGAGCGGGACGAGGACCAGCAGCACCACGGCGGTCGGCGCGAAGGTCCGGACCGGGCGGGGCAGGCGCAGCGGCGGACCGGGCAGCGGTGCGGTGAGGTCGACGGCCGGCTGGTCGGAGGGCTGGCGCATGAGGGGAATGCTTCCATACCCGGGGCGGTGCGGGACGATCATCGGATCGGGTGGCCGGTTGGTGACGGGATCCGGGTCGGACGGTGTGCCCTGGCGGGTGTCCGGTCATGTGATCGAACGGGTGGTCGGGAGGGGACTGGAACGGGGTTTGCGGGGAATGGACCATGGAGTGATGGATGATCGTCTTTCTTCCGAGCCGCCGACCGTGGTCCCGCTCGATCAGTACTCCCGCGCCGAGCAGCAGGAGATCCTCGGCCCCGGTGAGGACCCGTACGGCGTCGCGTACACCGGGCTGACCTTCCTGCCCAAGGAGATCCACTTCGGCATCCGGGCCGCCGACGGCCGGCTCGTCGCCCACACCGGGCTGCTGCCGCTGCCGCTGACCGTGGGCGGCGTCGACCTGGCGGCGATCGGCGTCGGCGGCGTCTGCGTCGCCCCCGACCGGCGCGGCGGCGGCCTCGCCCAGGCCGTGGTCGGGGCCGCCCTCGACCACGGGCGCTCGCTCGGCTTCCGGTACGCGCTGCTGTTCTGCCGACCGCCGCTGGCCGCGTTCTACCGGGGGCTCGGCTTCCGCGAGGTGGCCGAGGAGGTGACCGTCGAGCAGCCCGAGGGGCGGCTCGCGGTGATGCCGCTGCGCACCATGTGGCGCCCCCTGGCGGAGGACGCCGGCTGGCCGGAGGGGCCGGTACGGCTGCGCTCGCTGCCGATGTGACCGTCGCTCGGACGAGCGCCCGCTCGCCCGGTGAGCCGTCGCCGACGCGGTGGCGGGCGAACGCCGGTGGCCGACACCACCCCCGTGGGCGTCGGCCACCGGCGCGTTCGGGGTGGCTGTCAGCTGTCCCCGTCTCCCCGGTACCCGCGAGCACCCGCTAGGCACCCACGCGCGCCCCCTCGGTGTCCGCGAGCGCCCGCTCGGCACCCGCCGCGTGGGCGACGGCGGCCGCGGCCAGGGCGCGGATCATCGGGTGGGCCCGGGTGCCGTCGCCGGACAGCTCGGGCTGGAACAGCGAGGCCAGGAAGAACGGGTGCTCCGGCAGCTCCAGCACCCGGACCTGGCCGGACTCGTCCGCGCCGCTGAAACGCAGTCCGTGGGCGCGCAGCCGGTCCAGGTAGTCGGTGTTGAGGCCGTAGGCGCAGTGGTAGCGCTCCTGGGTACGGGTGGCGCCCAGGGCGCGCTCGGCCAGGGTGCCGGGGGTGATCTCGACGGCGCCCTCGTGGCCGACCAGGGAGCAGCTGAGCGGGACGATCACCTGCTGGTCGAGGTCGGGGTGCTCCTCGCCGTGGACGGCGTCGGTGATGCCGCAGACGTCGCGCGCGTACTCCAGCACCGCGTGCTGGAACCCGCCGCAGGTGCCGAGGAAGGGGATGCCGCGCTCGCGGGCGGTGCGCACGGCGGCCAGGGCGCCGGCCTCGCTGCGGTACGGGCTGCCGGGCAGCAGCCACACGGCGTCGAAGCCGTCGAGCGCGCCCGGTGCCCCGGCGTCCTCGGTGGGGATCCAGTAGGCGTCCAGGACGAGTTGGTCCTGTTCGGCGAGGGCGTCGAGCAGGCCGGGGATGCGGGCGTGCGAGCGGACGGCGGGGGAGCGGTCGCCGACCAGGGCGACCCGCGGGGTCAGGTAGGTCATGCGGCTATCCTGACCCCCAATCTGAGATCAGCGCCAACGATGATTTCTTACGTATCGATCAGATCGGTTGATGACCGCCGTGGATCCGCAGCAGCTGCGCACCTTCGTCACCGTCGCCCGTCTCGCCTCCTTCTCCGAGGCGGCCCGCGAGCTCGGCTACACCCAGTCCGCGGTCTCCCAGCAGATCGCCGCGCTGGAGGCGGACCTCGGCGCCGCCCTGCTGGTCCGCCGCCCGGTCGGCCCGACCGAGGCCGGGCGGCGGCTGCTGGAGCACGCCACCCCGCTGCTGGTCCGGCTGGAGGCGGCGCGCGCCGACGTCGCACGCCTGGCCGGTGCCCCCGGCGCCCGGCTTGTGCTCGGCGCCACCCCGCTGGCGGTCGGGGCGGAGCTGGGGCGCGCGCTCGGCGAGGTGCGCCGGGCGTATCCGAGTGTCGAGCCCGTCGTCCGGGTGCTCGCCCAGGACGTGCTGCCCGCTCAGGTCGCCACCGGCGAGGTCGACCTCGCGCTGATCGACGGTCTGGCCGCACCCAGCGACCCGCTGCCGCTGCCCGAGGTCGGCCCGCTGACCACCGTCGCGGTGGACGAGCAGCCGGTCGCGGTCGTTCTGCCGGTCGGCCACCCGCTGGCCGGCCGCACCGGCGTCGCACTCGCCGACCTGTCGGCCGCGCGCTGGCTCGACGCCCCCGACCTCACCCCGACCGCGGCCCGGCTGCGCGCGGCCGCCGGGACGGACGGCTTCCGGCCCGCCACCCGCTACCGGGGCACCGACGTGCACGGGCTGCTCGCCCTGGTCGCCGCCGGCCACGGGCTCACCCTGCTGCCCGAGGCGGTGGTGGCGCGGGCGCCCGGTATCGCGTGCGCGCCGATCGCCGTTCCGCGGCTGGTGCACCGCACCGAACTGGTGCACGGCAGCCTGCCGGAGGGGCCGGCGGCGCTGCTGGCGCGGCTGCTGGTCGGGTAGGGCGCTCGGACTGCCGCCGCCCGTTGCCCGGTCGGTGCCGGGAAGCCCGCCACCGTGTCCACGCGCGGTTCCGTAGTGCCGTCGGTCGGGCAACGCCCGTGCGGATGTGGAGAGGTGGCCACCGCACGTTCACATCCCGGGCCTGACCGTGGTCGCTCAGGTGGTGCTGTCATGGGCACAGTCGCCCGGCGTTCGGCCGGGCCGGCCCCCTGGAGAGCGCCACATGATGTTCCGTCAGCGTCTTGCCGTCGTCGCCGCGGCGGCCGCCCTCACCACCGCCGGGCTCGCCGCCGGTACCGCGCAGGCCGCCGCTCCGGCGAACCACAAGCCGGTCAAGTCCGGTACGTCCGCCGCGAGTTGCTCGCGGGCGTACCTGCCGCTGCCCGATCCGTCCTGCACGCCGGGTGCGTACAACCCGGCGGTCACCCAGGCCACCATCGGCTCGACCATCTGCGTCTCCGGCTGGACCGCCACCGTGCGCCCGCCGGCCAGCTACACCAACGCGCTGAAGACGCAGCAGATCGCGCAGTACGGCTACGCGGACACCAACCCGGCGGACTACGAGGAGGACCACTTCGTCCCGCTGGAGCTCGGCGGCGCGCCGCGCGACCCGCGCAACCTGTGGCCCGAGCCGCGCTACGGCAGCCAGCCGGCGCAGAGCAAGGACTCGGTCGAGAACAAGCTCAAGACCGCGGTGTGCGGCCACAGAGTGACCCTGGCGGCCGCCCGCAGCGCGATCGCCAGCGACTGGACCACGGCGCTCAGCCGCCTGGGGCTGTGAGCACGCCGCGCGTGTGAAAGTGTGCCGCCAGGCCCGTCCGGTCCCCTGTGCCGGACGGGCCTGGCGGCCGTCTGTGGGTGCCTGCCGCGGTGCGGCAGGTGTTACTGGTGCCCGTCGCAGCCCGGGAAGGCCTCGCACAGCGGCGCCGACATGCCGGTGGCGACGTACTTGTCCTCCGGGCCCTTCCAGGCGTCCTTGGGCTGGGCGCCCGCCTTGGTGGTCGCCCAGACCGACAGCTCGCTGACCCACCCGCCGTCGGTGGTGACGTACTCGTGCAGGGTGGCGGTGGAGCCGTCCTGCTGCGGGATGGTGAGCACCGCGGCGAAGTAGGGCGCGTCCTGGGCGCTGTTGACCTTCACCGTCGCGCCGGGCGCGGTCTTGGCGCAGGCCTTGAGCGCGTCCGTCAGGTACCCCTTCGCCAGGTTGGTCAGCTGCTTGGTGCCGCTGCTGTGGGTCGGGTCGCCGTGCACCAGCAGGGTCTGCTGGGCGGTCCAGCGGTCGCCGCCGAAGCCGACCGAGGACTTCGCGGCGACGCCGGTGAGCGGCCCCTCCTGGTCCTTGTCGGCCGCGGTGTGGCACAGCTCCATGCCCTTGAACGCGACCGCGCCGCTGACCGGCTTGGCGTTGGCCGCCAGCGGGGCGTAGTGGTAGGTCTCGTCCATCGGGATGCTCTTGGTGTCCATCCAGGCCTTGGCCGGGATGGTGTCGGCACCGTCGGTGGCGGGCTTGCTCGCGCCGGTGGTGGGCTTGGCGGTGCCGCCCCCGGTGGGCGCCGCGGTGGCGCCGGTCGGCGCGGGGGCGGCGGTCTTGCCGCCGTCCTGGCCGCTGTTGTCCGGGCCGCAGGCGCTCAGGGCGCCCGCGCAGAGCAGGGCGGCGGCGGTGGCGGTGGCCAGTCGAATGCTGCGCAACTGACGAATCCTCGGGTGTCCGGTGTCGTGGGTCGGGGCCTGGTGCGGAGGTGCGTCGACCGTCCGTCCTCGCCGACCGGTCGACCCGTGGCTGCGGGCACTCGGCATGGCTGTTCCTCCCCCGTTTCGTGCTGCCGTCCGGCCCCCTGGCTCCGCAGCCCACCACTGGTCTGAGGGACGTTCAGAGCAGGTGCTGCGTCGACGGCGGACGAAACCTATGACACAGGGGCGCCGGGAGCAAAGCGGGATTTCTCCGGGGGGTCGGGGGACTGCGGCAGTTGCAGCGGGCTGGTGGTGAACATGTGTGCGGGCGTGGCGGAAGCGATGGGTGGTGGGGGAGGGCCGCGAGGTTCCACCGCCCTGGTCGGACCCCGCCCGGTGCGGTGGATCTCCGTGCCGGGCGCCCGGTTTCGCGGTGGGTCGTGCCCGGTCGGGACGGTGCCCGCCGGGTGCGCCGGGGCGCCCGACACCAAGGCTTTCCCTGGTGGCGGGCGGGTGCGGTCCCATCCACGATGCGTATCCGGGCCGTACGCGGAGGGTGCGCGGTGCGCGTCCGGCCGGGACGGAATCCGGACGGAATCCGGACCCGGCCGTTACGGGGGAGGGGCCGCCGGGGACGGCCGTCCGCTACGGGTGGGTCCCCGGGACGCCGAGCTGCTGGGCGAGCCAGGGCAGGGCCTGGGTGAAGGTGGCGGCGCCGGTCTGCCAGGAGTGCTTGCCGGAGCCGACGGAGCTGGTGGTGCGGATGCCGTCCTTCTTGGCGGCCGCCTCCAGGGCCTTGGCGGACTCGATCTGGCCGTGCTCCTCGTCGCCCTGGCCGAAGTAGCCGGAGACGCCCTGGTACTTGGGGTGGTGGGCGAGCACGGTCAGCGGGTCGTGGGCCGCCCAGGCCGCGGCGTCGCCGCCGTACAGCTCCTGGACGGTGTGGTCCTTGTCCCCGATGTACGGGCCCTTGTCGCCGGAGAAGTCGCCGAAGTGGGTGAAGAGGTTGGGGTGCTCGACGACCAGGTCGAGGGCGCAGGTGCCACCCATCGACCAGCCGGCCACGCCCCATTTGTGCGGGTCGGTGGCCGCGTTGAAGGTCTTCTGGACGAACGGCGGGACGTCCTTGACCAGGTGGCTCTCGGAGTTGCCGTGCGGGCCGTCCACGCACTCGGTGTCCACCCGGAAGCCGCCGGTGGCGTCCACGAAGACCAGGATCGGGGTGAAGCCGTTGTGCTTGGCGGCGAACTCGTCGGCGGTCTTCACCGCGTTGCCGGAGCGGATCCAGTTGTCGGGCGCCGCGAACTCGCCGCCGATCATCTCCAGCACCGGCAGCTTGGGCCGGTTCTGGCTGCGGAACCAGGCGGGCGGGAGGTAGACCAGCTCCTGGCGGTGGGTGAAGCCGCTCGCGGTGTCCGGGATGTCGACCTGGACGATGCGGCCGGTCCTGGTCTTGCCGTGGATCTTGGCGAGATCGGCCAGGGTGATCTGGTCCGGCAGCGGCTGGCCGCTGAGCTCGCCGATCGCGTCGTTGATCGTCGGGTAGTAGCCGGTGGCGATGTTCACGCTGTTCGCGGCGCAGAACAGCGCCAGCACGGCGGTCGGCGCCACCAGGGCCCGCCGCCACCACTTCGCGCCCCGCCAGCCGAAGCCCAGCACGCTGAACGCGGCGATCGCCACCCCGCTCCACAGCCACACGCCGAACGGGATCGGATCGGTGATCCCGGCCAGGGTGAGCACGCCGACGGCGAGGAGGGCGGTGATCGCCAGCGCCGTCCCGAGCGCGATCGGCCCCCATTTGCGCTGCCAGGTCCGGTCCCGCCAGCCCACCGCGGTCAGGAACAGGGCGAGGGCCGCGGCCTGGACCGTCCAGGGGAACCAGCCGTCGAGCAGGGAGACGTTCATGCGCGGAGGCTAGGTGGGGGAGATGAGAGGGGGGTTAGAGGCTGGGAGGCCGCTGGGCGCCGGCTGGGTGCCGGCTGGGAGGTCGCCCGGGGGCCGCTTGGAGGCTGTTGGGGGGTGCTCGGTGCGCGCTCGGCGCCGCCCGGGCGGGCGTGATCACGGCGAACTGCCGCGCAGCGCATGACCGTTAGCACACAGGCGCGACCGCATTTCAAGGGGCGCGACCCATGTCAAGCAAAAAGAAAGCCGACCGTCCATGAGGTGAACATCTGTCAAAAGGCACAAGTGCCCGGCCGGGGCGGGCCGTGGCAGGCTCATCCGCACAGTGACCTTCGGGGGGCAATTCACCGGCTCGACAGGGGCGACGTGGCCACAGCCGACATCGAGGTGGACCCGGATGTCCCGCGCGCGGCACGGAGCAGTGCGCAGGACAGCCGTACGCGGCGGAGACCGGTGGACGGAAAACCGGATCTCCCGACCCAGCCGACCGCGGACGGTCCCACCTCCCAGCACCTCGATCACGTGTGACCAAGAGCAACCATTTTCAGGAGGACCACTGTGCGAGTCCTGTTCACCGCCCCCGGGGCGGTCGGCCACATCTTCCCCGTGATCCCCACCGCGCTGGCCCTGCGGGCGGCCGGCCACGAGGTCCTGTTCGCCGGTCAGTCCCCGATCGCGAGCCTGCGCAACACCGGACTGCCCGTCGTCGAGGTCGGCGACGGCAGCACCCTCAGGGAGGCCTTCGCCCGCGCCCTCCCGGAGGACGTCCGCTTCGCCGACCAGGAGCGGACGGAGGAGCAGACGAATGAACTGAGCGCCCTCGGCTTCGCCGAGTTCAGCCGGTCGACCATCGACGGCCTGCTGAAGGTCGCGGAGGGCTGGCGGCCGGACATCATCGTGCACGAGTCCTTCCAGGGCGCCGCGCCGCTGGTGGCGGCCAAACTCGGCATACCCGCCGTGGCGCACAACTTCGGCGTGACCTCGGGCGGGGCGGCCGCTCGCCTGCGCCGACTGCTCGCCGACGACTACCGCGCACACGGGGTCGAGGCGACCGCTCCGGCCACCGTCCTGGACGTCGTGCCGGCTTCGCTCGGCGGGGACGGCGGGGGCTGGCGCGTGAGGTACGTCCCGTACAACGGCGGCGGGACGATCCCCGCCGACCTGATCGGGCGCGGCACCAGGCCACGGATCGCGGTGACGCTGGGCACGGTGTTCACCGAGTGGGAGGGCATCGCGCCCATCTCCCGGCTGATCGAGCAGGCAGGGGCGCTCGACGCCGAGATCCTGCTCGCCGTCGGCGACGAGGACCTCACGCCGCTCGGTACGCTGCCCGGCAACGTCCGGCCGCTGCCATGGGTGCCGCTGAGCCAGCTGCTCCAAGCCAGCGACGGCGTCGTCCACCACGGCGGCTCGGGCAGCATGATGACCGCCGCCTCGCTGGGCGTCCCCCAGCTGATCCTCCCCCAGGGCGCCGACAACTTCGCCAACGCCGCCGCCGGGCAGGCCAACGGCTTCGCGCTGGCCTCCAGCCTGGACGCCGTCGACACCGCCCTGCTCGACCGGCTGGTCACGGACGGTGCCCTGCGGAAGTCGGCCGCGGCCATGAAGGCGGAGATCGACGCCCTCCCGTCCCCTGCCGACCTGGTCGCGAACTTCGAAGAACTGGGCTCTTTCGGGGTGGGCACGGATCGGGTGACGGCCCGGTAGTCGGTAGGGGGTGAGAACGAACGAGGCTCCCGGGCGGCTGAGCGAGCTGTCTCGCGCCTCAACCAGTCGGCCAGGGAGGCTCGTTGGTCACCCGTCCTGCCGCGCTGGATCTGCCGCACGCGCTCACCGAGTGGACGGGCGGCTCCGCGTGGCACGCGGAGCCGCCCGGAGACTTCAGTGGTTGGCTGGGAAGTCGTCGGAGCGGATCCCGGCGATGGCTGATGGTCGGTGACAGCGAGACGGGCTCAACCCACACGCTGACCGCGTCGGGTCCTGCTACCGCCACCGCCGAGCGGGAACGCTGGGCGGTATCGTGGCAGGGCCCGAGGAGAGGGACATAGAGGTGAAGGCAGAGGCAACCGACGGACCGGGTGGGCCGAACCACTCGATGGACCGCGCCTCGGCGATCGCCCGTCGGCTGGAGCGGCTCATGGCCCGGGAGGCGGCCCGGTCGGGGGGACGTCCTCCGGCCTATCGGGAGCTCGCCGACCGGATCAACCGGCTGGCGGGCCGGGACGTGATCTCCCGGGACACGATCCGCAACCTCCACCTCGGCCTGAACCAGAAGGGCCAGGCCTCCAACCCCACCGTGGAGACGCTCGACTGGCTGGGCCGGGGCTTCGGAATCAGCGCCGGTGCGAGCTACTTCCTGGACGATGCCGTTGCCGGCGTGGTGGATGGGCAGCTCGATCAGTTGGAAAAGATCGGCGGACTGCGGCAGGCCCTCGGGAAGGACGAGGTGGTCAGTCTCGTCCAACGCGCCTCCGCGCTCTCGGACGGCAGCCTGCGAGTGCTCCTCACCCTCGCCGACAACCTCCGGAAGCTCGAACAGGACGCCGCAGGGCGGAAGGCGGGCCCGGCCGACAGGACATGAGTGGGGCACCTGACCCCTTGAGACCTGCTTCCGCCCGTGATGTTCGAAGGAAGACCCCGCCCCCATGGCGTTTCCGCGCGGCCTGCGCCGACGCTGCGAGCAGCGACTCGCCGGCCTGAGCCTGCCCGCCCCGTTCACAGTCGAGGGCTTCCGTGTCTCGCTGGAGCAAGAGCGCGGGCGGCCCATCGCCCTGGAGCCGCTGCCCGCCCTCGGCCCCGACCTGCCCTGCGGCCTGTGGATCGCGCTGCCCAGCATCGACGTCGTCTTCTACGAGGAACGCACCAGCCCGGCCCACCAGGACCTGATCAAGCTCCATGAACTCGGCCACGTCCTGTGCGGCCACACCGGGACCCTCGAGCTGTCCCGGCTGGCCGCGCTGCTGCCCGACCTGACGCCGGAGCTGATCGCCGAGGTCATGGGAGCGGGCCGGACCAGCTACGACACCTCCGACGAGCAGGAGGCCGAGATGATCGCCCTGCTGCTGGCCGACCTGGCCGGCCCGGCCACCGACCCGAGCCCTGCCTCCGGCCTCCTGGTCGAGAGCCTTCTGCACCCGATACGCCCACCCCGGTGGAGGAAGAACTGATGCGCCCGCTGTTCACCTGGCTGATGCCCGTACTCGCCTGGGGCGTCGTGCTGTGGCGGACGCCCTCGGCCTTCACCACCCGGGCCAACCGCTCGATCTGGGGTGCCTTCTCCGCGATCGCCGTCGCACTCACCGTCCGTCCGGCGGCCGTCGCGACCGCGTTGGCGGACGTCACCGGCATCCGGGACGTGACGCTGCTGATCAAACACCTCGCCGGGCTCGTCGCGGCGTACTTCGTGCTGGAGTACGTGCAGGCCGTCCGTCAGCGGCCGCATCGGCCCGGCACCGCCCGCGCCCGGCTGCTGTTCACCGGCGCCGCCGCCCTCGCCCTCACCCTGCTGTTCGTCCTCGTCCTCCCGCACGACTACGACGGCGCGTTCGGCATCGACGCACACTACGGCGATCCCGGGGTCCAGCTCTACCTGGCGGTGTTCAACACCGTCTTCGCGGTGGCCACCGCTCAGGCGGCCGTCATCTTCTGGTCCAACCGCGCGACCGTCCCACCCGGGCCGCTGCGCGTCGGGGTCACGTGCCTGGCCAGTGCCGGCGCCACCGGCTTCGTGTACACGCTCTACCGGGTCTACTTCGTCCTGAGCAGCGGCGACGCGACAAAGCTCGACGCGGACGGAAAGCCGGTGCCTCTCACCGACCCGGTCTGCGAGCTGCTGCCCGCCGTGATGATCGTCCTGTTCGTCCTCGGTGTCGCCATACCGCCCGTCCGGACCCTGGCCGGCTATCTGCGCGACCAGTACGCGCTGTGGCGGCTCCACCCGCTCTGGGTAGACGTCGTCGCAGCCGTCCCGCAGGTGGTGCTCGGCACCCCGAACAGCCGACTGCGTGACCTGCTGACCTTCGGCGACCGCTCCGTCGACCTCGCCCACCGGGCCTTCGCCATCCGGGACGCGGCGCTGGTCCTGCGGGAGGACACCCCGGCGCCCGAGGGAACCGTGGCGGTCGGCACGGACGAGGACCTCGCCCGGGTCGAAGCCCGCTGGCTGCGCACGGCCGTCCAGCACCGGGCACGGAACCTGCCCGCCCCCGCGCAGCCCGCCGTCCTCGCCACCACCGGAGGCCGCACCCCGCGCGAGGAGATCGCCTGGATGCTCGCCGTCGCGGCCTCGTACCGGGAACTCGGCGGCCACAAGCCCGCGTAGACGCGCTGCGACCCGCTCGCCGACCGGGCGTTCCGGTGGGCTGGTCAATGACGCACAACCACTACACCAGGTCAAGGGACACGACCTGGAACTGACGACGCCGGGTGGTATCGCATGTGCCGGAGCCCATTGGCTGGGCCCCGACACATGCCGTCAAGATGCTCAGCCGGTCAGGGCACCGGCGGAGATGGCGGTGATGTTTCCGTTGCCGTCGAGCTGGTTCGCGCCGGTCCAGGTGCCGTTCGTGTTGCGCTGGTTCTCGTAGACGTTGCCCCACAGCAGGGTCTGCAGGTGGAGAGTCCCGTCTGCCAGACCGGTACCGCTGATGGCGGTGATGTTTCCGTTGCCGTCGAGCTGGTTCGCGCCGGTCCAGGTGCCGTTCGTGTTGCGCTGGTTCTCGTAGACGTTGCCGGATACCAGCGTCTGCAGGTGGAGGGTCCCGTCCGTCAGCGCCTCACCCGCCATCGCGGTGACGTGACCGTTGCCGTCGAGCTGGTTCGCGCCGGTCCAGGTGCCGTCCGTGTTGCGCTGGTTCTCGTAGACGTTGCCGGATACCAGCGTCTGCAGGTGGAGAGTTCCGTCCGTCAGCGCCTCGGCCGCGAGACCGGTCACGTGACCGTTGCCGTCCAACAGCGCCGCACCCGTCCAACTGCCGTCAGGATTGCGCTGGTTCTCGTACACGTTGCCGCCGGTCACGGTCTGGACGTGCATCGTCCCGTCAGCCAGGCCCGTAGCCGCCAGAGCCGTGACGGAACCACTGCCGTCCACCAGACCCGCACCCGACCAGGAGCCATCACGGCTGCGCTGGTTGTCGTACACCTTCCCACCAGCCAGCGTCAGCACATGAAACGTGCCATCCGCCAGCGCAGCGGTCGCCGTCTGCGAGACCGTCCCATTGCCGTCGATCATGCTGGCACCGGTCCACGTACCATCCGTGTTCCGCTGGTTGTCCCACACATTGCCCGCCACCACCGTGTCCAGCCGCATCAACGAGGAGCGCACACCGGGCGCCGAACTGACGTCTAGGTAGTTGACGTCGATTTGCATCGAAACGCCCCCGTAGTTCTCGGTGACCTCGCCCCGGTACTGGTGGATGCGCTGATGGTTCGCCCAGTACGAGGACGGAACCACCGGATCGTTCGTGTCCGGTACTCCGTTCCAGCGGGCGTTCCAGATCGCGTCCGGCATGGTGTAGTTGTTCACGTTGTTGGCCAGGTCCTGGATGCCGGAGGAAGCACTGGAGTAGACGCCGGACCGGTAGCCCCGGGCGTGCAGCTCGGCGGTCCAGGCGGACAGGTAGCTCAGCACGGCTCCGCTGTAGCCCGGGGGGTAGTTCTCCATGTCGTCGTAGAGCGTTGAGCCCGGGCCGAAGCCGAGGGCGGCGGCCCGGTTGATCGCGTCGTCCGCCGAGGCGGTTCCCTGCCGCACCGGGTCCGTGATCGAACTCGCCTGCACACCCCCGTAGGCCGGCATGAAGCGCCATCCGGCAGCCGCCTGCTGCTGGACCCAGGCGGCTGTCAGATTCGTCTGGGGGCAGGCCAGTCGACCGCCGATGTAGATCCCCACGGCGCGGTAGGGCGAGGAGTTCATCCAGGCCGACATGGTGTTCGAACTCGGCGCGGTGCAGGTGTCGAAGCCGTAGCCCGTGTAGCCGGTATCGGCTGCACCGAGGGAGGTGGCCGAGACATCGGCCCTGGCCGAGGCGACAGCTTGGGGGTGGCGCGCGGCACCAGCGACCGGAGCCAGGCCGGCCTTCAGGAGGACGCCCTGGACCAGCGCGCGATCGCCGTCGTAGGGCGCGGTGACCGTGATGCGTGGCGCGGTGGCTTCGAGCTGGCCGGCCAGCGGGTCGTCCGTCGTGGCCGCGGCGGTGCCGGCATCGCCGCGGCTCTCGATCAGGAGCGCCTCGGTGCGTCCGGACGGATGGCTCGGGCAGTCCTGCGTCGTGCCCGGTGTACCGAGGTAGACGGCGTGCCGGTCGAACCGCACGCACGTGGTGGGGTTGCTCGCGAGGTCGACGACCGACCAGTCCTCGGGGACCTGGAAGTTGTATCCCAAGTAGGACACCGTCTTGGTCACGCCGCTGGTCGAGGCGTGCGCGGCGCCGGTCCCACAGGCGGTCGCCACCACCGTGACTCCGAGTGCTATGAGCGCGTTCAGCCGATTCGTACGTGGTCGGGTCGACAATGTTCGATCTCCTTGTGCGTGGTCGAGAGGCGGGGCTTTGCGACGGTCGGCTCGTCGCCGAGGGGTGGGCCCGAGTGGGTGGCAGGCAGGCAGGCCGGGCGTGGCGGACGGCGGGTGATGTGTGCCGTTCGCCACGCCCGGTTGTGGCGCTGCTGAGCTGCCTGGCGGGCATGCTGGACTCCGAACCGAGAGCGGGATCCCAAGGCCACTGCCCGGCCGGCTGGTTCAACTGCCGATGACTACTTGAGGAAGCCGGCGGCGGAGATGGCGGTGATGTTTCCGTTGCCGTCGAGCTGGTTCGCGCCGGTCCAGGTGCCGTTCGTGTTGCGCTGGTTCTCGTAGACGTTGCCCCACAGCAGGGTCTGCAGGTGGAGAGTCCCGTCTGCCAGACCGGTACCGCTGATGGCGGTGATGTTTCCGTTGCCGTCGAGCTGGTTCGCGCCGGTCCAGGTGCCGTTCGTGTTGCGCTGGTCCTCGTAGACGTTGCCGGATACCAGCGTCTGCAGGTGGAGGGTCCCGTCCGTCAGCGCCTCACCCGCCATCGCGGTGACGTGACCGTTGCCGTCGAGCTGGTTCGCGCCGGTCCAGGTGCCGTCCGTGTTGCGCTGGTTCTCGTAGACGTTGCCGGATACCAGCGTCTGCAGGTGGAGAGTTCCGTCCGTCAGCGCCTCGGCCGCGAGACCGGTCACGTGACCGTTGCCGTCCAACAGCGCCGCACCCGTCCAACTGCCGTCAGGGTTGCGCTGGTTCTCGTACACGTTGCCGCCGACCACGGTCTGGACGTGCATCGTCCCGTCGGCCATCCCGGTTGCTGCCAGGGCCGTGATGGAACCACTGCTGTCCACCAGACCCGCACCCGACCAGGAGCCATCACGGTTGCGCTGGTTGTCGTACACCTTCCCACCGGTCAGCGTCAGCACATGAAACGTGCCGTCCGCCAGCGCCGCGGTCGCCGTCTGCGAGATCGTCCCATTGCCGTCGATCATGCTGGCACCGGTCCACGTACCATCCGTGTTCCGCTGGTTGTCCCACGCATTGCCCGCCACCACCGTGTCAAGCCGCATCAACGAGGAGGTCTGCAGGCCGACCGGCCGGGCGAAGCCCTGGAGATTCACGGAGTAGCCGTGGTTGGTCCACTCGTTGGCGCCGACGTTGCCGGGCATGTGACTGTTGCGCGAGACGATGCCGCCAGACTGGTTTCCGCCGACCCAGTCGATCGTTCCATCGGAGTTGACCGCGGTGACGATGGCGACGTGGTCGTACTCGAAGCCGCTGTAGGAGTTCGGGTGGAAGAACACCGCGTCACCGACGTGCGGTGTCGAGGACAGCCCGCCGTCATAGTTGTCGGCGTAGGTCTTGAAGCTGGAGGCGAGGTCGTTGAGGCCGCCCAGGTTCTTCACACCGTTCTGGGCCCAGACCCACCCGGCGAAGTCGGCGCACCACGCCTGGCCGCTGCACGAGTTACTCTGACTGCTGCCCGGAGCGTAGTAGCCCTTGCCGCCGTTTCCGCAGGGGCCGCTGCCGAGCTGACTGGTTGCCGTCTTCGCTATTCCGTCCGCAGTGGCGGCCTGGGCCGCACCAGCCGTGAGGAGGCTCAGGCTCGCTGCGGCCAGTGCGGCGGCGACTCCCATTGAGCCAAGACGCTTGATGCTCAGTTGCATGTTTTTCCCTTTCGGATAGGCGAAAATGGAGCTGAACCGGGGAATGGTCTGGGTGGGTCGGGGAAGGGTGACAGCGCCCGCGATCAGCCGGCCGTCACACTGATGGGCTGGGTGGCACTCGCCAGCTGCCTGCCCTCGGCGTCAAGAACGTAGAAGAACGCCTGTGCCTGCTGAGGTCGCGATTCGGCGCCCAGTGACAGCCGGTAGCGAATCGTCAGCGTCCCCTTGGCGGGGATGCCGTACGACGTCGCGTTCGGGTCCGCCCCGATGGGAGCAGAGCCGGTGTTGGCCGCCGACGCCGACACCCAGCTACCGGTGGTCGAATCGAGTCGCAACAGCGTGCTTCGGGCTCCGCTTCCGGTGAGTTCGAACGCCGGGGCGACTGCGGCGATCGCCTTGTCGGAGCGGCTGGTGAGGGCGACGGAGAATTCGACCGGAGCTGCGCCAGCCTTCAAATCTGTTGGTAGATCAGAGATTTGAGCATCGATGCCAGCTGGTCGCGCACCCTCTGGGGTCGTCGGCGGGTTGCTCGGCGGCATGGCGGGTCGCGCGCCGGAAGCCGCTCCGGCGCTCGCCCTGGGAGCGGCAGGAGTCTTCGTAGGCATCGGCTGTTGCACCACACCACCGACCGTGGGGGTCGGCATGGACGGCGCCTCGGGCGATGGCGTCGCCGTGGGCGATGGCGCGGCCGTTGGCACCGGCGCGGTCGCCGAAGTCTCAACTCCGCTGCCCGTAGGGGGCGTGGCCCCGACAAGCGTGCTGGAGGCGGCGGCCGTGGGCGTGCCGGTCTCGGCCGCACCGCAACCGGTCACCACGGCTGCGGTGCAGAGGGCCAGGACCGCCGAAACAGCGGTGAAGGTCGATCGTCGAGTGCGTCCGGGCATGACGGCTCCCGTGGAATGAGAAGGGCAGGAAGGGAAGAAGAGACGGCCAGGCGTGGGTCCGCGATTAAAGTCGCCGAATGGCAGGCGGATACGCCTGGAGTCCAGGGCGAGGGATCAGCGGCGGTCCAGCGCGAAGCCGTGCGTGGAGAGCGGTCCGCTCACCCGGTCGATCAGTGCCCGCACCTGGGCCAGCGTGGCGGCCCGGGAGGCGGCCTGGACGAAGAAGTAGAGCTCCAGCCCCTGCCCGGCCGGCATGACGGTGAGGTGCTCAAGGCCATCGGACGGCCTGGCGTGAGCCCAGATCAGGTCCTCGACGAGTGGTCCGGCCGGTCCGGAGGGCGGGTTGACGTGCGATGGCTCCAGGCGGGCCATGACGACCCGGATCGTGCTCAGTCCCACCCGATGACCTGCGAGGACATGGCGGAGACGGCCTGGGCGCTGGCATCGGTTGCGGCGGAGGCCGCCGGGGCGACGGCGAGCAGGAGCAGAGCGGCGAGGGCGGCGGTGGCGATCGAGGAAGCAGTGCGGAGCACAGGGGTCCCCCAGAGAAGTCGATGGTGGTGTGGGCCGATGTGACCCTTTGTGGCTCTGGGGCCGGGGAGTTGCTCTCCCCGCTGTCCCGGTGAACACCATCCTGCTGGTCCGGCCCGCCCCGGGGAACGGTTTCGGGCTGTCACCAATGGGCCAGGCCGCTTGGTGCCACCTCCCAGGCTGACGATTATGATCGCCACCAGGGGGCTCGACGACACCGACTTGGAACTGGGGGGCGCACAGTGCTGGAAGCGTTCGGGTTGGACACCCACACGGAGGCTGTCTACCGGGAGATGCTGGAGAGGGCGCCCGGCGGCGTCGCCGAACTCGCGACACGGGCCGGAACGACCGAGCCGAGGGTGCGGGAAGCACTTGACCAGCTGGTCGGACTCGGCCTGCTGACCCCGTCCCGGGAGGCCGTCGGCGGGCTCCGCGCCGTCAGCCTGGAGGCGGGACTGGCACACCTGCTGCGCCGGCAGGAAGAGGAACTGGCCAGGCGTCACCATGCCCTTGCGGTCGGCAAGGCCGCAGCGGCCCGCGCCATCGCCGAGTACTCCGCCCAGACCCCCGAGACCGACCAGGACGGCAACGAACGCCTCGTCGGCCTCGACGCCATCCAGGGCCGTCTGGAGGTCCTCACTCGGCGGCTCCGCGAGGAGTGCCTGTCGATCATCCCGGGCGGCGCCCAGTCCGAGGCGAGCCTGGAGGCTTCACGGTCTCTGGACGAGCAGGCCCTGAACCGGCAGGTGCGGATGCGCGCCGTCTACCAGGACAGCGCCCGCAACGACCCGGCGACGCTCGCCTACGCCCAGTGGACCACCGAACGCGCTGGGGAGGTCCGCACCAGCCCCGTCCTGCCCGCCCGCCTCCTGATCTTCGACCGGACCACGGCCCTCGTTCCGATCGACCCGGACAACTCGCGCCTGGGCGCCCTCTGTACCACCTCCCCGGGCATCGTGGCCACGCTGGTCGCCCTCTTCGAGCAGACCTGGGAGGCAGCCGTTCCGCTGGGCGCGGCGCGCGGGCAGGCGCCGGAGGACGGGATCAGCCCGGGAGACCAGGAGCTGCTGAGGCTCTTGGCGTCGGGGATGACGGACGAGGCCGCGGGTAAACGCCTGGGTGTTTCGATGCGCACGGTGCGGCGGCAGATGGCGGCCCTGATGGAACGGCTCCAGGCCACGAGCAGGTTCGAGGCGGGCCTGAAGGCGGCCCGGCACGGCTGGCTTTGAGCCGACGCCGGCCCACCCGAGCCGCGAGTGACCCCGCCTTCAAATCACTGGTCCCTTTCAGGGCGGGCGCGGATCGGGTGACGGCCCGGTAGTCGGTAGGGGGTGAGAACGGACGAGGCTCCGGGGCGGTTGAGCGAGAGGTCTTATGTCTCGCTCAACCAGCCGGCCAGGGAGACTCGTTGGTCACCCATGCCGCCGCGCTGGATCTGCCGCACGAGCTCATCGAGTGGACGGGCGGGCCCCCCGGGGCCCCGGGGCGGCCCCGGGGGGCCTTGGGGACGTGGGGGGAGAACCATCACACACCCCCCCAGTGTGGTTCACCCAACCATACGGTTTGTGTGTGTG
>NZ_JBICZB010000075.1:0-3590 GCF_043201815.1 Kitasatospora sp. NPDC048296 | reverse complement strand
CTGGTTCCCGGGTTGGCCCCCCTGGCCGCGGCGCGGAAACGGCCGCCGGCGCCCAGCGCGGGGAGGGGCGCCCCGGGGGGGCCCGGGGGCCCGCCCGGTGGGAAGTGCGTCAGGGGGCGGTCGACGATCCTCTCCGCCTCACTGTGTAGTACGCGAATCCTTCGGTTTCGTTGATGTGAGCGAACCCGGCCTTGGCCAGCACCCGGCCGGAGGCGGGGTTGGCCGTGCGGTGCTTGGCGGCGACGGAATCCAGGTACAGCGTGTCGAACGCGAGGGTGAGCACACCGATGACAGCCGCGGTGGCGTACCCGTGGCTCCAGGTGTCCTCGCGCAGGATGTAGCTCAGTCCGGCCTGGGCCGCGGCGGTGTTGAGCTTGACGATGCCGACGAGGTCGCCCTCCACGTCGATGCCGAGAATGTGGTGGATGCGTGGACGCTCTTGGGCCCAGCAGACGGCCTGTTCGACGTACCGATGTGCCTCGGCGTCTTCCATCGTGGTACGCCCGAGGTGGCGCACTGAGGCGCCGCTGTAGATTCGGCGAATCGCGTGGGTGTCGTTCGCCGTGAGCTCCCGAAGGTTCACCTGGTTCTGCCGAGGAAGCCCGGGGGCTTCAGCCCCGGGAGGAATCGGCTCCTTGGATCGGAGCCGCGAAGCGGCGGAGTTCTCTTCCATGCGGTTCCGACCTTCCGATTTGATCGTTCGATTTTGTGTCAACTACGTTCCTGGACGTGAAGATTGTGGTCCGGGTGAAGCTGGAGCCGTCGCCATCTCAGGCGGACGCGCTCGCCGCGACGCTGCGCGCGTGCAACAGGGCCGCGAACCACATCGCGCAGGTGGCGTTCACCAAGGGCGAGATCCGGCGCAACGGCTTGCAGCCGCTGGTGTACCGGCACGTCAAGGAAGAGTTCGACCTGGGGGCGCAGGCCGCCGTGCGGTCGGTGAAGAAGGTCTGTGACGCCTACGCGACGTTGAAGGCGAACCTTCGGGCCGGGAACCTCGGCCCGAAGGGGAGCAAGCGCCGCAATAAGGCGGAGTCGAAGCCGATCGTATTCCGCCCGGATGCGGCGCAGCCGTTCGATGACCGGATACTGTCGTGGAACACCGACGGCAGGACGGTGTCCGTCTGGACCACGGCCGGGCGGTTGAAGGGCATCCGGTTCGTGTGCTCCCCGGACGCGGCGCGCATGCTGGCCGACCGTCGGCAGGGCGAATCCGACCTCGTTCTCCGCGACGGCCAGTGGTACCTGTTCGCCACCTGTGACATTCCCACCCCCGAGATCGAAACCCCCGCAGACTGGCTCGGCGTCGACCTGGGTATCGTCAACATCGCCACCACCTCGGACGGCACCGTGCTGTCCGGTCGTCGCCTGGAGCGGTACCGCAAGCGCCTCCGCGCCCTGACCGCGAAGCTCCAGGCCAAGAAGACCAAGAACGCCAAACGGCGTCTTAAGGCGATCCGTCGCCGTGAGCAGCGGTTTGCCACCGACACCAACCACCGCATCTCCAAGACTCTCGTCACCACCGCTGAACGCACCTCTCGCGGGATTGCCCTGGAAGACCTGTCGGGCATCCGCGAGAGGGTCAAGGCCAAGCACGACCAGCGGTACCGCCTCCACTCCTGGGCGTTCGCCCAGCTCGGAGCCTTCGTGGAGTACAAGGCCCAGCGTGCCGGAGTCCCCGTCGTGCACGTCAACGCGGCCTACACCTCCCGCCAGTGCTCCGCCTGCTGGCACACCCACAAAACCAATCGAGTGGATCAAGCGACGTTCGCGTGCCGCGTCTGCGGCATAACCATGCACGCGGACATCAACGGCTCCCGCAACATCCGCCACAGAGCGGCTGATGCGTGGCAGCGGGGCGCAGTCAACCGCCCCAGCAGTGTCTAGCGCTGCTGAGACGAGGTGACCACCGGTGGGGCGACTCATCGGGCACATGGTCAACCTCAAGCCCGGGACTTCAGTCCCGGGTCGTTGACCGCTTCGTCGGGGCAGGGAGTTAAGTCGCCCATGCCTGTGCCGCCTTCCAGCCGCAGGGGATGTGCTCGAACACGTCACGGCCGTCGTCGTCGGCGGTGGCAAGGGCTCGTGCCATGTCGGGGGTGTCGGCGAGGAACCGAGGGTCGCGTGACCTGACGGCTGCCCGCGCCGGAAGGAACGAGAACGGGGCCGGCGGGATGTGTCGGCCGAAGCTGTCGGTTTCCCGCAGACCAGCGAAGAACTTGCCGAACAGCACTCCCACCGGGGCGTACAGATTGCGGAGCGCCCAGTAGGGCCGGCGCATCACTCCCGGTGGTCGGCGTCTGGCACCGAGCCGATGATCACGAGGTTCTCGCAGGTGAGGACACCGTGGACGCGGTCTTTCAGGGGCCTGATCCACTCGGCCGCCTGGACTCCGGCGTGGAACATCTGTGTGGGACTGCCCGGTGCCGGTGGCGAGTCAGACGGCGTATCGGGTGTGCGGTACGGCGCGATCCCAGACTGCTTCGAAAGCGGCGGCGACCATCTTCACCGTGGTCGGATCCTCGTTGAACTCGTGGCCGGCCCAGTCACCGTCACCGGTGAACCAGTGGAAGAGGACCTGGCGGTCGTCGATCAGCCAGAGGTCATTGCCGGGCAGGGCGAGGTCGGAGGCCAGCCGACGGGGCATCCAACGGACCTGCTCGCCGGACGCGATGTTGTGTCGCTCGGTGATGGCGTGCTCCCACCGGATGTAGTCGGTGACCGGCTCGGAGACGATGCGGGCGCGACGCATCACGACACCACGGCCAACGGTTTCCCTCACCAGCGCGGCCCAGGCCTGGTACTCCTCGGGCAGGTCGTAGGCGTCGGGCCGGTCGACCGGCAGTCCCGCGCGCCAGTCCGCGAAGACCGGGTCGTCCATGTAGGAGTCCCGCATCTCCAGGTGGACCGCTGAACGCTCAGCGCTCCTCAGCAGGGCGCCAAAGTCCGGCACGTTCTGCGTCATCGCACACCTTCCGCAAGGCTGGGATCATCCGGACGGGGATACGGACGACGCCCTCGTGGTCCGGGACGCCGATGGGGTGATCAGGAACTTACTCGGTCTCGCTGATGGTCTGGAGCATGCCCGGGTCTGGTAGCCGGCCCTGGATGACGATCTCCGCTGCTTCGTCTTCGAGCCATACCGTGGGCGAGCCGCCGTTGGGAGTGTCCGGGTCGATCCCGGTGAAGCGTAGTGCCATGACTGCCCCTTCGGTGAGGTCGGTTGCGAGTCCTGGACTTGGCACCGTGTCGTGAATGCGACGCGGGCGTCAAGCCACCCGGGAAGAGCGGCGGCTGGGAAGTGGCTAGGAAGCAACGCTCGGCGACCCCAAGGGAATTGCAAAAAATTGCAGGGATTCACCCGAGGGTGTCCATTGTGGGGGCGACAAGGTGCGTGCCCCGTGGCAGGGCGATGTCGAGGTGCACAACGTGAGGCGATGCGCGGGTTGCCTTCGCACATACGGTGGCGGCCTGCGCGGTGGGGCCACAGCACGGGGCGGGGGGGGGGGGGGGGGGGGGGGGGGGGGGGGGCGGGGGGGGGGGGGGGGGGGGGGGGGGGGGTGGTGGGGGTGGGGGGGTGGGGGGTTGTT
>NZ_JBICZB010000074.1:0-36974 GCF_043201815.1 Kitasatospora sp. NPDC048296 | reverse complement strand
CCCTCGTCATGCTCTGCCTCGGCGGCAACCGACCCACCCTGCCCGGCCGCCAACCCGCGTGATCACACCCACAGGTACGTCAGAAGAGCCCGAAAACGGGGGGTAGTAGGCTGACCAGGAAAGATGATCTTCAGGAGACGACATGCCCGCCACCAAGCCCCGCGTCCTGCTCGTCACCGATCTCGCCTACCAGGCCCGGGGCCGCCGGTACTGCGACGAGGACATCCGGCTCTCCGTCGCCCTGCGCGAGGACTTCGACCTCGCCCTCTGCCACCCCCTCGACGCCGCCGCGCTGATGGATGCCTTCGACGTGGTCCTCGTCCGCAACAGCGGCCCGGTGCTCAACTACCGCGCCGAGTACGAGGCCTTCCGCAGCCGCGCCCTCGACCGCGGCACCCGCGTCTACAACCAGCTGACCGGGCGCGCCGACATGGCCGGCAAGCAGTACCTGCTCGACCTGAGCGCCGCCGGGTACCCGGTCATCCCCACCGTCGACCGGGCCGAGGACCTCGCGCGCCTGCCCGTCGTCCCCGAGTACGTGGTCAAGCCGAAGCTCGGCGCCGACTCGATCGGTCTGCGGACCGTCCCCCGCGAGCAGCTCGGCTCCGTCACCTACGACGAGGACGTCCTGGTCCAGCCGCTGATCCGCTTCGTATACGAGGTCTCGTTCTACTTCGTCGACGACGCCTTCCAGTACGCCCTCCACGCCCCCGACCCGGAGCAGCGCTGGCGCCTCGAACGGTACGAGCCCACCGCCGACGACCTGGAGTTCGCCCACCGCTTCATCGCGTGGAACACCGTCGAGCACGGCATCCAGCGGGTCGACGCCTGCCGCACCCCGGAGGGCGACCTCCTCCTCGTCGAGCTGGAGGACCTCAATCCCTACCTGTCGCTGGACCTGATCGACGAGGCCACCCGGGACCGGTTCACCGCCGCCCTCAGGGCCTCCCTGCTCAAGCTGGCGGCGAACCGGCCCTGACCCGCCGGGCCGCCTCGGTCAGCACCGCGCCCAGCGGCAGGCCGACCCGGGCGACGGCCAGGTCGTCGCCCCGGGTCGCGCCCTGGTTGACGATCGCGACCGGGGCGCCCGCACGCGCGGCGTGCCGGACGAAGCGCAGGCCCGACATGACCGTGAGCGAGGAGCCGAGCACCACCAACGCCTGTGCCGCGTCGACGAGTTCGAAGCAGCGCTGGACCCGCGGCCTGGGTACGGCCTCGCCGAAGAAGACCACGTCCGGCTTGAGCACTCCCCCGCACTCCGCGCAGGGGGCGACCCGGAACCCGTCCACCAGCTCCTGCGGCAGCTCGGCGTCGCCGTCGGGGTTGACCCGGACCGACCCCGCCCGGAAGCCGGCGTTCAGCGCCTCCAGCCGCCCGTCCAGCTCCTCCCGCGAGCTGGTGCGCCGGCACTCCAGGCACACCACCCGGTGCAGCCCGCCGTGCAGTTCCACCGTCGCACGCGTGCCGGCCGCCCGGTGCAGACCGTCCACGTTCTGGGTGATCACCGCCGCCACATGACCCGAGCGCCGCAGCTGCTCCACCGCGCGGTGCCCGGCATTCGGCTCGGCCCGCGCGATCGTGCGCCACCCGACGTGGCTGCGCGCCCAGTACCGGCGCCGCGCCGCCTCGCCGCTCGTGAACTCCTGGTACGTCATCGGCGACCCGCGCCGCCGGCTGCCCGTCTCGCCCCGGTAGTCCGGGATGCCCGACTCCGTCGACAACCCCGCGCCGCTGAGCACCACGACGCCCCGCCCGGCCAGCAGCCGCACCAACGCCTCCAGGCCGACCGCATCGGCCGCCGTACCGCCGAGAGTCGTCGCGGGCACACCCATGCCGTCCAGCCTAGAACCCGCCGACGGGCTCGCGCGACGAGCCCGCGCGACGGCCGCCGTGAGCCGGCTGATCACGACGGCAGGCGCCGCCGCAGCCCTTCCGAGACCGGTTGGGGCTCAATCCCACCGTCCGGCTCTCCTGCGGCTGCGGGCGACCCGCTCACCTCACCGGGTGCCACGGTCAACCGCGCTCGCCGTCCCTCCCGCTCGCCATGAGGCGCAGGGCGTCGACGGCGAGGCGGGCGGCGGTGCCGATGGCGGCGTCGGCGGTGGGGAGGGTGATGCTGGTGGCGGCGGCACGGGTGAAGACGGCCAGGGCGTAGCGGCCGCCGTCGGGGTACTCGACGACGCCGACCTCGTGGCGCAGGGTGGGCAGGGTGCCGGTCTTGCCGTGGACGCGGACGTCGTCGAACGGGAAGCCGGCGGCCAGCCGGTGCGGCCAGACCTGGAGGCCGAGCAGGCGGCGCAGTGCGGCGCCGGGTTCGCCGGGGCAGGCGTCGCCGTGCCAGAGGGCGGCGAGCAGGGCGGTCATCTCGCGGGCGGTGCTGCGGTTGGTGAAGGCCGGGTCGAGGACCCTGAGCCGGGCGACGACAGCGGGGTCGACCGGGGAGTCCTGGCCGGTGTCCTCGGCGAGGGCGGCGAACAGGTCGCGGACCGTGTGGACGGCGACCGTACGGGTCAGGCCCAGCTCGGCCATCGTGCGGTTGACGGTGTCCAGGCCGATTTCGTCCCAGAGCACGTCCGCGGCGGCGTTGTCGCTGACCGCGACGGTCAGGTAGGCGAGGTCCCGCAGGGAGAGCCGGGCGGCGTCGAGCATGGCCGACAGGCCGGTACGTCCTGGGGTGCGGCCGGCGGCGGGGAGGTCCGCCGGCCGGGTCAGGTCGATCCGTCCGGCGGCGGCCTCGCGGTACAGCGTGACCAGGAGGCAGAGCTTGTGGACGCTGGCGGTACTGACCGGGGTGTCGGCGCCGAGGGCGAGCTCGGCGCCGGTGTCGAGGTCGCGGGCGTGCAGCAGGCCGCTGACGCCGGCTTCGGCGAAGGCTGCCGCGATGCGGGCGCGCGCGGCACGGGTGCCGGCGGGGTCCCGGCGGCCGCTCGTACGGTCGGCTGCGGGACGGTCGTCGCCGGCTGCGGCACGGCCACCGACGGCGCTGTCGCCTCTCGGACGGTCGCCGCGAGCGCGGTCGGCGCCCGTGCGGTCGGCGCTCGTGCGGTCGGCGCTCGTACGGTCGCTGGTCACAGCGGGAACTCCATTGCGGGCCGGGGGAAGAGCGGGCGATTGGGCGGCTGGGGCAGCAGGCCTCCGGGTTCGGTCAGCGCCCGGTGAGCGGCCTCGGCGAACAGGCGGACGGCGGGCCCGTCGCGCCCGGACGGCCAGGCGGTGGAGGTGCGCCAGGTCAGCGGGGTGCCGGTGAGCGGACGCCAGACTGTACCCGGTGGCGCCACGGTGCGCGGCACCAGGGCGACGGCGCTCCCGGTGAGCACGAGCGCGCCCGCGACGTCCGGGCCGGGCGGGTCGACGACCGCCTCCGGGGTGCAGCCGTACCGGGCCAGGGTGGTGAGCATCTCGTCGTACAGCGCCGGGGCCGTGGCACGGGGGAAGAGCACCAGACGCCGCCCGGTCAGCTCCGCCGCGGCCAGGTCCGGGCGGTCGGCGTTCGGGCTGTCGGCGGCGAGCAGCACGCCCAGCGGCTGGTGCAGGACCGGTCCGAAGGCCAGTCCGGCGGCCGGGCAGGGGTGGCGGACGACGGCGACGTCCACCGTGTGCTGGGCGAGTTCGCGCACCGCGGCCGCGACCGGCAGTTCCCGCAGGTCGAGCCGGGTGCCCGGGGAGGCGCTCTCGAACCCGGTGAGCAGCGCGGCCAGGGCGGCCGGTCCGAGGTCGGGTGGTACGGCCGCACGAAGGGTGCCCGCCCGGCCGGTGCGCAGGTCGGCCGCGACGGCCAGCAGGCGGGCGGAGCATTCCAGCACCTCCTCCGCCTCGGCGAGCAGCAGCCGGCCCGCCGGGGTGAGCGCGACCCCGCGGGGACCGCGGTCGAACAGGGTGACGCCGAGTTCGCGTTCCAGCCGCTGGATCCGCTGGGAGAGCGAGGGCTGGGCGATCCGCAGCCGCTCGGCGGCGCGGCCGAAGTGCCGCTCCTCGGCGACCACGCGGAAGTGGCGGAGATGCCCCAACAGGTCCATGAGCAGCAATCATAGGTATTTCGATATCGATCCCTTCAGCATCATGGTCTTGGACTGGAGTCCTGACGGCCTGTTTAGCTGAGGGCCACGGCACGACCGACGCCGCCGGGCCGCCCCGCGGCGCCGGTGACCGCCCGTCCGACCTTCCCGTGCGCCCGATCCTGGAGATCACCGATGACGTCCGTGTTCCGGCATCCCCGTTCCACGCTGCCCGCCGTCGCCCTGCTCGCGGTGGTCCTGACGGCCGGGTGCGGCCACGGCACCCCCGGCGGCACCAGTGCTCCGGCAGCGACCGCGACCACCGCCGTCACGGCCGCCGCCGTCACGACCACCGCCCGCCCAACCGACGCCGCCTTCAAGGAACTTGAGCAACACTTCGGCGCCCGACTCGGCGTGTACGCAGTGGACACCGGCAACGGCCGGGAGGTCGCCTACCGCGCCGACGAGCGCTTCGCGTTCGCGTCCACGATCAAGTCGCTCTCCGCCGGGGCCCTGCTGCGCAAGTCGACCGACGAGGAACTGGACAAGGTGGTCACCTACCGCCAGGAGGACGTCCTGAAGTGGGCGCCGATCACCTCCCAGCACGTGGCCACGGGCATGAAGGTGCGTGATCTGGCTGCCGCCGCCATCGAGTACAGCGACAACACGGCGGCCAACCTGGTCATGGCCGAGCTCGGCGGCCCGGAGGCCGTCCAGCAGACCCTGCGCGACCTCGGCGACCCGACCACCAACGTCAACCGCACCGAACCCACCCTGAACGAGGCGACGCCGGGCGACCCCCGCGACACCAGCACACCCCGCGTCTTCGCCGCGGACCTGCGCCGCTACGTCCTCGGCGATGTGCTGACGGAGGACCGGCGCCGGCTGCTCACCGACTGGCTGATCGGCAACACGACCGGCGCCCCGTTCATCCGCGCGGGCGTGCCCGCCGACTGGAAGATCGGCGACAAGACCGGCAACGCGGGCTACGGCACCCGCAACGACGTCGCCGTCGCCTGGCCCGCCGGCGGCCGCAGCCCGGTCGTCATCGTCGTTCTGTCCGACCGCGGCAAGCCCGATGCCACCTCCGACGACGCCCTGATCGCCGAGGCGACCAAGGCCGTCGTCACCGCCCTCGGCTGACCACCGCCCACGAGCGACCAGAGGAGCCCCTCCCGCCATGACCCACCCGCTTCGCCGACCCGCCGCCGACCGCCTGTCCCGCCGCCACCTGCTCACCGCCTCCGCGACCGAGGCCCGTCCGTCGGGCCGCCGACGGCGCCGGACCGGCCCGCCCGGCTCGGCCGGCTCGGCCGGCGTGCGGCTGCGCTGGCTGGGCAACAACGGCTGGGAGATCACCTTCGGCGATCCCGACCGGCCCACGACGATCCTGATCGACCCCTGGATCACCCGCTTCCCCACCGGGACGTACACCCCGAAGGGTGCCGACCCCGCCACCCCGCTCAGCGTCGACACCGCCCTCATCGACAGCCTCCGGCTGCGCGCCGACCAGATCCTGGTGACCCATGGCCACTACGACCACCTGCCCGACATCCCGTACATCGCCACCCGCACGGGCGCGACCGTCCTGGGCACCGAGACCCACGCCAACCTGCTGACCGCGCTCGGCGCGCCCGGCGACCAGCTGTCGGTGGTGCACGGCGGCGAGTACCTGCAGTTCGACGGCTACACCATCCAGGTGATCAACTCGCTGCACTCGATGACCGGCCCCCGCTCGAAGGTCCCCTTCCCCGGCACCCGCCCCGGCTCGCCGCCGCCCCGGCCGAAGGTCATCTCGGACCTCGTCGAAGGCGGCACGCTCGCCTACCTGATCACCATCGGCGACAGGCTGAGCATCCTCGACAGCGGCGGCGCCAACTACGACGCCCGCCACCTCGCCGGCCTCGCCCCGGACGTCCTCCTCGTCCAGCCCGGCGGAGCCTCCGTCCCGGACTACGTCCCCCGCCTCCTCGACGTCCTCGACCACCCCCCGTACGTCATCCCCACCCACTGGGACGACTTCGACCACCCGCTCACCGAACCCGCCCACGACTGGGGCGGCCTCCCCGCCCTCCAGGCCGCCGTCCACCGGTCCAGCCCCGAGGCCCGCTTCATCCGGCTCGACCACCTGGAGACCTTCACCTTCTGACCCACCCCCTGCGATCCCGCCCCGCCCAGCCCCACCCTCCGACCGTCTGCGACCGCCGGCGAACGACCACATCAATCGGGTCACATCTCGAACACAGTAGGATGACTCAACTCCCGCGCTACGCGCGAAGAGTTCCATAGATGTGTCATTTGCCCGAATTTTCTCCCCCGCTTCACACGCACGGAGCCACCCTCATGGACAACCTGTCCACCGCCGACAACGCCGACGGCGCGATAGAGACGCGCGGTATCGAACCCGTCCCCGACCACGAGCGCCGGGGCAGAGTCCGCGAGCTCTTCCCGACCTGGGTCGCGGCGAACATCAGCGTCCTGCTGCTCACCATGGGCGCCGCCCTGGTGGTGTTCAACCAGTTGAACTTCTGGCAGGTCCTGATCGTCGCGGCGTGCGCCGCGCTCGCCTCGTTCGGCATGGTCGGCGTGCTGTCGGTCTCCGGGAAGTGGGGCGGGGCGCCGGGCGCGACCCTCTCGCGGGCCACCTTCGGGGTGCGCGGGAACCTCTTCCCCGGCGCGATCCTCTGGATCGCCCGGTTCGGCTGGGAGACGATCAACGCCGTCACCGGCGCCTACGCCGTGCTGACCGTCCTCGACCTGCTCTTCGGCATCAAGAGCAACACCGCGCTGATCGTGATCACGCTCTTCGCCTTCGTCGCCTGCACCTTCGTGGTCTCCGGCATGGGCCGCAAGGCACTGAACGTCTGCAACACCTGGTCGACGTACCTCTTCGGCCTCTTCAGCGTGCTGGTGCTGGGCTACCTGGTCGCGACCATGCACTGGAGCGAGGTCTTCGCCAAGCCCGCCGGTACCACCGCGATGATGATCGCCGGCATCGGGACCATCGCCGCCGGCGGCATCAGCTGGGTCCCCACCGGCCCGGACTTCGCCCGCTACCTGCCGCACAAGGCCTCCGGCAGGAAGATCGTCGGCGTGACGGTCTCCGGTGCCGCCATGGTGGTGGTGCCGATGGTGCTGATGGGCGCCGTGATGGCGGTGGCCTCGCCCGGCCTGGCGCAGGCCGCGGACCCGGTCTCCTTCCTCGGTGACCTGCTGCCGACCTGGCTGGCCGTGCCCTACCTGCTGACCGCGATCGTGGGCATGCTGCTGATCAACAGCCTCTCGATGTACTCGGCCGGCTTCACCGCCCAGACCATGGGCGTCAAGCTGCCGCGCGCCATGGCCGTCAGCATCAACGCCGTGATCTCGCTGGTCGGCGGCCTGCTGCTGATGCTGGTCGCCAAGAGCTTCCTGGGCTCCTTCATCACCTTCCTCATCCTGCTCGCCGTCTCCTTCTCGGCCTGGATCGGCGTCTACGCGGTGGACATGTTCCGCCGCCGCTCGCGCGCGGTGCGCTACGACGCCGCCGCGCTGATGGACACCAGCAGGAACAGCCGGTACTGGTACGTGGGCGGCTTCTGCTGGCAGGCGATGGTGTCCTGGGTCCTCGCACTGCTGATGGGGCTCGCCTTCACCAAGTGCGACTGGTTCGCCGGCCCACTCTCCGACACTCCCGTCGGCAAGTACGGGCTCGCCTGGGCCGCGACCATCGTGATCTCCGCCGTGATCATGGCCGTACTCCCCGCGCCCCGGGAGAACACCTCCGCCACCGCCGAGCAGCCCGCCGACCTCCAGGCGGAGCGGACCGAACAGGTCACCGTCTGACCCCGCGATACGAACCTCCGCACGCCCCCGGACCGCCCGGTCGTCGGCTCACCTGAGCCGGCGACCGGGCGGTCCGGTTTCGATGTCGTGGTCAGGTACTGGTCAGACCCTGTCGGCGGCGGTTTCGGGCCCACGAACCCCAGGCCCACGAACCTCAGGCCCGCGAGCCTCCGGCCCGCCCCGCCCGGGGCCCGGGCCGTCGGATCGCCGAGGAGGAGGACCTGGCAGGCCGCGCCGATGTAGACGGCCAGTAGCCGGGCGATTCTGCGGGGTGTGCTGCGCATGGTGGTGTGCCTGCTTTCGGGCTGGGCGCTGTCGGCTGTTCGGGTGTTGCCGGGGTCACCAGGAGACGGCGTCGTCCAGCGACTGCTGCCAGTAGGTGACCTTGAGGGAGTCGTCCACGTAGACGCCCTTCGCGGGCAGCGACGGGTGAGCGCCCGTACCGACGCTCTCGTCGCCGGAGGGGCCTTGGAAGTAGACGGCCAGGGACGTGGCGGTGCGGCCGTTCGAGCCGTCGGTGCCGTCGGTGGAGGACAGGTTGACGGAGGCGTAGCCGGACTCGCCGGGCTTGAGCGTGACGACGGCCTGCGGCTTCGAGTCGGTGATGACCGGGGGCACGGACTGGGCCTCGCCGAACTGGACGGCCGGGTAGCCGTAGAGGTAGCAGGTGCCGGAGCCGGTGTTGGTGACCGTGAGCAGCATGTGGTTCACGGGTCGGTTCAGCGGGGCGGCGATGGTCTTGGTGGTGGAGCCCTCGCAGGTGGTCGGTTTGGCGGCCGGGGGCACTGCGGGGGCCTTCGGTGCCGGGGTGTTCGCGGCGGGCTTGGAAGCGGCGGGCTTGGAAGCGGTGGGCGCGGGTGCGGGGGCCGGGGCCTTGTCGGTGCTGCCACCGGTGCCGACGGACGGGGCGGCGGACGTCGAGGGGGCCGTCGGCGAGGCGGGCGCCGCTGCGGGCACGGTGGCCCTGAGCGACGGGCCGGTTGCCGTCCCGATGTCCCCGTGGTCGTCGCTGCACGCGGTGATCGAGAAGGCGACGAGCGCCACGCTCGCGGCAGCGGTGATCAGGCGGGTGCGGGAGGTGCGGACGGACATGTGGTCGTGCCCCTTTCGGCATGCGCTCAGGTGGTGCGTCGATCGGATGACCGAAGCCTGCGGAGCGATCCGTCCCGGCCGCCACACCCGGCGGCACGATGGGTAGGGTGGAACGGCGAATGAGGCTCTGACCAGCGGGAGTGGGACGAGCCTGGAACGCTGGAACGGGACGCCGGGGGAACGGAGGGGACGGGTGTCGGAGGGCACAGGGGCCGTCGAGACGGAGGAGTTCGCGCGGCTGTTACGCGAGCTCAAGGACCGCTCGGGCCTGAGCTACGGAACGCTGGCCAAGCGGCTGCACATGAGCACGTCGACGCTGCACCGCTACTGCAACGGCACGGCGCTGCCCCATGAGTACATGCCGGCGGAGCGCTTCGCACGGGTGTGCCGGGCGACCCCGGAAGAGCTCGTGGAACTGCACCGGAGCTGGATCCTGGCGGACGCGGCCCGAGGGCGCCGGACGGACCGGACCGCGGAGCCGGCACCGGCCGAGGCCCCGGCTCCGGTCGCGGAGCCCGACGCCGCCCCGGCCGCCCCGGTCGCCCCGGTTGAACCCACCGCGGGCGAGACGGGCGGGGCGCCGGTCGTCGTGGCGCCGGTCGTCGGGGCGGTCGCGGAGCCCGTGCGGCCGCTGCGCCGCCGCAGCGCGCTGATCGCCTCCGCCGCGGCCGTCGCCCTGCTGACCGCAGTGATGATCGTCGCGCGTCCCACGATCTGGGGCGGCGGGAGCGGCGCGGGAGGCCCGCAGGCGGCCGGTGCCACGGCCACGGCTGCGGCGACGGCTGCGGCCACGGGCGTGCCGGCCGTGCCGGAACCGTCCCTCCCCGCCCCCGCCGCCTCCACCACCGGGACCGTGACGCCGACAAACACCGCCCTGGCAACCGCGACGACCACCCCGAGCCCGTCCACCCCCGCCCAGCCCGCCGACGCGCCCGCGCCGCTCACTGTCGGCACCCGCCCGTACGTCTACGCCGACCCGTGCAGCCAGCACTTCCTCGTCAACAGCGCGCCCGCCCAGGTCGGGCCGCCCGCCACCGAGCGCGACGCCCCGCGCTGGGCCGCCGCCTACGGCGCGGTCTCCTCCGGCGAGCAGCAGGTCGCCCTCACCGTCCAGGGCACCGGAGCGGACCCGGTCGTCCTGGAGGCGTTGCACGTGCGGATCACGGCCAAGGGCGCGCCGCTCGCCTGGAACGACTACTCGATGGGTGTCGGCTGCGGCGGCGAGGTCGACACCAAGTCCTTCGACATCGACCTCGACAGGGGCAGTCCCGTGATCACCGTCAAGGGCGGCCAGCGCGACTTCCCGTACAAGGTCAGCAAGTCCGACCCCGAGGTCTTCTACGTCACCGCGCACACCAAGGCGCATGACGTCCGATGGGACCTCACACTGGACTGGTCCAGCGGAGACCGCCGCGGCACCATCCAGATCGACAACAGGGGCACCCCCTTCCGCACCAGCGCCGACGTCAACCGCCCCGGCTACGACTACCCGCCGGGAAGCAGCGAGTGGATCAAGCGGACGGACGGCTAGCAGAAGTCGATCAAGGTCGTGCGATCTCCCCACTGCCTGAGCGAGCCGCCGGCGGACACTTCGGTCAACCTTGGTGGAGGTACACGCCACCGAAGGAGTGTGGTCCATGACCGGCGAACTGCCAGACCTGGCCATCGCCACGGCCGGCGGCCGCGAACTGTGGAACACCGTGCGCGGATTGAAGGTCGACCTCTCGATCGGGGGCCCGATCTGGGCATCGAAGGGCTGGCCGACGGGCCGGACGTTCGACCAGGTCATCACGCTGGATGCGGGCCGGGAGCACATCGTGTTCAGCCCCTTCACCCGACCGGACCGGCGGATGGTCTTCGACGCCGCAGCCGACCGGGTCACCGTGCAGACCCTCGACGGTGAGCCGGTCGAGACCCTCGATCCGGCCCGCGCCGCCTTCAAGGGCATGCTGCGCAACAGCGCCTGGGACGCCCCGCATCTGGGCTACTTCCTGGGCTACGCGTGCTGGAACTACTTCACCACACCGTTCCTGTTCACCCATCCGGGCGTCCGAACCCGCGAGATCGAGCCCTGGCACGAGGCCGGACAGACCTGGCGACGCCTGCACGTGCGCTTCCCGGCCGAGATCGCCACCCACAGTCCCGAGCAGGTGTTCTACTTCGACGCCCTCGGCCTGCAACGACGCATGGACTACATCGCCGAGGTCAACGGCAGCGCACTGGTCGGCCACTACACCAGCCGCCACCGGTCCTTCGACGGCCTGCTGGTGGCCACCCGTCGGCGAGTCTTCCGCCGCAACCCCGACAACAGCGTGAACCTCAACCTGCCGTCCATCACCCTCGACATCCACCACGTGGAACTGGTCCGCTCCGCCCCGGAGGAAGCACAGCCATGACCATGCACACCACGACCGTCGACCACCCCGCCCGGCGCCTCGTCGTGGCACTCCCGCAGCCGTACGACGCCGCCCGCGAGCAGTACGAGACCCTGGTCCCGGAGGTCGATCAGGCCCGCTTCTTCCAGCTGGCCTCCTGGGACGCCACGCTCGAACTCGCCGAGATCAACGCCCCCTACGGGTTCATGCGCTACTACCGCGGCGACCTCACCGCCCTGATGGTCGGATCGCCCTCCCACTGGAAGGCCACGCAGTACCTGATGGGCAACCACACCATCGCCGAACGCATGTTCCGCCACGACCCGTCGGTCATGCTCCACGCGCCGCTGCGCACTCTCCTCTATGCCGACCCCGACGGCGACACGAAACTGGCGGTCGACCAGCCGAGCCTGCTGTTCGCCAGCTACCACGACGAGAGGATCTCCGCCGTCGGTCGTGAACTCGACGCCCTGCTCTCTCAGTTGATCAGCCTACTCGGCGGCGCGATGCCCCCGCAGCTGGCAACCACTTAAGACCGGGATCGATACGGGGACCGTTACCGGTGACCGGGTGCCCGTGAACCGACCGCCATGATCACCGACGCGCCTGCGGCGTACTGCCGCCGCGGGTACGGTGAAGGAGGTGACGGCCCGGCCCGTGTCGCCGCCGAGGTCGACGACGATGCCGGTGGTGCATGACGAGGGACGTCCTCCACGGCACGCTCGACAGCCCGCAGAGCCGCCCCGAGCGGACCGGACGCCTGGTCCGGAAGACAGGAGGCGATCGACGATGCATCCGTCGCCTCGATCCTGCGAGACCGCACGATCCGCCTCCCGTTCGGCTCCGCCCGGACTTCGCCGGTCGCCGCGGCCGATGTGGCGGAGGTCATCGCACGCCTCCTGCTCGACCCGGCTCCGCGGTCCGGCCGCGTCCACGAACTGACCGGAGCGCGCTCCCGTGACATGACAGCCATCGCGGCCGAATTCTCCGCCGCCCTGGGCCGTACCGTGACCTATGTCGACGTGCCGTACGAGGAGTGGCTGGAACGCGACCTCAAGGGGCTGGACCTACCGCCCCACGTCTTCGAGCACATCGCCACGATGGCGCGGCTGCACCGCGAGAACCGGTACGACCGGGCCACGAACGACGTCGCCGAACTGCTCGGCCCCCCCGCTGGGGTTCGACAGCTTCATCAGGAACACCCCCGCCCTGCAGTCGCAACCAGGCCTGTTGCCGGGCTGAGCGAGCTGTGGTCACGAGTTGGAGTACTGCGCCGCGGGTGGCTGCAATTCGGGGTGGCCGGGGACGTTGGGCTTGATCCAGTGGTCGTAGCTCTGCCGCCAGGCGCCGCTCGCGCGATAGTCCTCCAGGACCTGGTTGACCCAGGAGGCGAGGTCCGGTTCGCTGGGTGAGATGGCGACGCCGTAGGGCTCGTCGGAGAGTTGGTCGCCGACCACGGTGGTCTGCGGGTCCTGGGCGGCCAGGCCGTAGGCGATGGCGTCGTCGGTGACGATCGCGTCCTCGTTGCCGAGTTCGAGCTGGACCAGGCAGTCCAACTCCTGGTCCCGCTTGTCGAGTTTGGCCACTTTGTACTTCTGCTGGGCCACCGGCAGCGTGGTGTCCGGCTCCAGCAGGGTCTCGGCGGTGGAGCCGGCGGCGACGCACACCCGCCTGCCCTTCATCGCGTCGGACCCGCTTTCACCCTGTTCGGCCTTCGCGGCCGGCATCAGGACCCGCTGTCCGGCTTCGAAGTAGACAGTGGACATGGCCACGTCCTGGCTCCGTTTGCAGGTGATCGTCATGGTGTGCACGACCAGATCGACGTGCTGGTCGTCGGTGGCCTTGAGGCGCGGTTGGCGTTGGGCGTCGTCGAGCGCGACCCAGTTGACCTTCGGGTTTCCCAGCGAGGCGACGACCGCCTTCGCGAGGTCGATGTCGAATCCCTGGGGTGTGGCGCCGTCCGGGCCCAGGAATCCCCAGTCGTAGTCGTTCAGGTCCACACCGATGTTGATCGTCCCGCGGGCCTGGATCGCCTTGATGGTCGGCCCGGAGAGGTCCTTCTTCGGGGGGTACTTGCTCGCCTTGCAGGACGGGTCCGAGGCGGAAGCGGTGTCGGCCGCGAGGCTGGGCAGGGACAAGGACAGCGGGCCGGTGGCCGCGGTGATCCGCGTGGCGGCCGGCCGGGCGGTTCCGCCCGTCGTGAGAACCGCCGCCACCAGGGTGGTGAGGGCGAGTATCGCCGTGGTTCCGCGAAGCCGCATCAGGTGTCCTCCGATGGATTCGTTGCGGGTCACCGGTACTCCGCCGGCCGGCGTCCGACGCCGGCCGACACGCCGGTGGTGGCCGACGGTGTGCGTGGAAGACATGTGAGGGCACGTCGAACGAATTGGCAAGGGGGCAGGGCCTTTTGGTGAACCCTGACAGTCACAGGACGCGGTCCGCGGCCCTGACGGTTCCGCTCCCACAACCCCGACGGAACCGTGCCTCGACGCACGAGGGCCCCACGGGCGGACGGGCCGCTCCATCGGGGATCCCGGCGCGCAGGACGCGAGCCGCGCGGAGCCGGCTTCCGCGACCCGCGGCTTCCGGCCGCCTCCCATCCAGGAGCGCGAAACTCCTGCCGCACCTCCAGCAGCCGGTTCGCCTCGCGGACGGCTGGTCAGCTCCCTTGCCGCTGTCCTGACCTGTGGCGCCGTCAGGAGTCGTGTGCGGCAAGGAGAAAAAGGGCCCCGCCCGCACGGCGGGCAGGGGCTGTCGTGCGGGCGGTCAGTGGGCGACGATCTGGAGGTTGACGCTCTGTCCGGCGGTGCCGCCCACGTAGAAGGTGTGGCCGTCGGGGCCGAGGGCCAGGCCGGTGAGGTCGGTCTCGTTGAGGTCGCCGGCGGTCTCCGCGGGTACGGGGGCGCCGGTGGCGGTGTCGAGGGCGAGCACCGAGGCGCTGCTCGTGCCGTAGTTGCTGTCGGTGAGGTAGAGCCGGCTGCCGTCGGCGCTGACCTGCGGGTGCTCCAGCGCGTCGCCGCTGCCGGCGGGCTGGAAGGTGCTGGTGACGGTGTCGGTGGCCGGGTCGATGAGGGTGCTCGCGCCGGCGCCGAGTTCGGCGAGGGCGAACAGGCGCTTGCCGTCGGGGGTGAACGCCAGGTTGTAGTCCAGGTTCGCGGCGGTGCCCTGGACGGTGCCGGCCACAGCGGGCGTGGTGCCGGCCGTGGTCACGTGCACCACGCCCTGGCTGGTGCCGACGTACACGTCGCCGGTGCCCGGTCGGGCCGCGGGGGCGCCGACGAAGGGCGCCGGGACCTGGACCGCGGTGGTGAACGCCTGCTGCGCGGTGGCGAAGGCCAGCACCCGGCTCTGGCCGTTCTGCCGGTAGGCGGTCGCTCCGTTCTGGGAGACGTACAGGGTGGAGCCGTCAGGGCTGAAGACCAGTCCGGCGGTCGAACCCGGGGTCCAGTCGGCCGGGCGGGGCTGGTCGGGCAGGGCGAGGGTGGCACGCAGGGTCAGGGTGGCGGTGTCCACCACGCTGAGGCGCTGGCCGTCGAGCACGTACAGGCGTGAGCCGTCCGCGCTGAGCGCCGGGTGGGCGCTCCACTGGAGGGTGCCGAGGACCAGCCGCCCGGTGACGGCGCCGGACTGGGTGTCCACCGCCTTCACCGTGGAGGTGTTGTCGGCCTCGGTCACCGCGACGTAGGCCGTGCCGCCGTCGGGGCTGACCACCGGTGCGGCGTTGCGGGCACCGACGGTGACGGTCGCCTCGGTGCCGGACAGCGGGGCGTCGGCTGCGGCGGCGGTGCCGGTCAGGGCGAGCAGGGTCGCGGCGGTGGCCGCCACGGTGAGCGTCGCGGTGCGGCGGGTGGTCGTGCGGGACATCGGTTTCCCCTCGTGGAACTTGCGTTGTGGTGACGGCGCGTGGGCCGGGCCGTCAGTGCTGAATGATCTGCAGGCCGGCGGTGGCGGCGTTGTTGGTCCCGGCCACGTGGAAGGTGTGGCCGTCGGGGCCGAGGGCCAGGCCGGTGATCTCGTCCTCGTCCACGTCCGTGGTCTCGGCCGGCAGGGCGGCGCCCGTGGTGGTGTCGAAGGCGAGCACCGAGGCCCCCGACGACCCGTTGTCGGCCACGTAGAGCCGGGTGCCGTCCGGGCTGACGATCGGCTTCGGCCCGACCGCGCCCACGGCGACGATCGCCTCGTTCCCGGTGACCGGCGGGGTGGCCGCGGCGGCCCCGCAGGTCACCGGTGCCAGCAGCGCCGCTACCGAGAGCGCCACGACCGAAAGTGCCGCAGCGGCCCGGCGAATCGTCCCCGAACGAATTCTGGACACCAACTCCCCCTCTTGCACCGCGTGTTGCGATCCCGGGGGCAGGCTAGCCCATGCAGGCGAAGATCTGATCGATGCACGAGCGGCCGTACGGTGATCGCCCGCCATTGCGAGGACGGTGACGGTCCATCCACAACCCTGGCCGCAACGCCTGGTCGACGGCTCGGCCAGTCAACTCCGGCCAACTTGAGCTCAACCGCCCGGTGCCGTCGAGGTCGGGAAGGTCGGAGGGGACGACCGGGACGCCGGCGGCGGTCGCCCTCAGTCAGCGGCTGTGGGGGCCAGCAGCGTGGCGGCCGCAGCGATGAAGGCGACGGATGCTTCCTTGGCCGCGTGCCGCCGGGCGTCCAGCTCGGCCCGGTCGACGGCCTTGCGCAGCGCGTACGTGGCATCGGCGGCCTGCTGGGCGGGGCCGGCCAGATCGGGGACCAGGACCTGAAGGCGGATGTGGGGCGCGGTGATTGCCGCCCGGGTGTCGTGGGACCTCGTCTGGGCCTCCAGCTGGTGCTCGGGCTCGGCCTCGGTCAGGGCCAGGCGCTCCCGATGGAACATCGCCGAGCGGTGCGCGTCCAGGGCGGCCGCGAATTCGGTGACGGCGCCGAGCTGGTCCTGGCGATGGCTGTCGGCGCGCTCCTCGGCGCGTGCGGTCCGTGCCGAACGGTGCTGGAGGAGTCCGGCGGTCAGGGCACCGGCGAGGGTACCGAGCACTGCAACGATCGAGGGCCATATGGACATCAGGTGTTGGGTCCTCTCGGGTGGTCGTCGATCTCGAGCGCTGCGGATGTCCACCAGAAATGACGTCACCTGGCGACCGGGTCTCCGTCGGACGGGTGCTGGTTCGCAGCCGGCCGACGATCAGAGCTGGTTCGCGATCTGCCGGCCGAGCTGTTCGAGGAACCCCTGCAGGCCGTGTGACCCGCCGGCGCGCGTTCGGAAGAACATAGCGGAAGGTGGTGCCGGCGGGGCCATTGGGGTCCGCGACAGCCGCTGCGAACGCGGCCACATCACCGTCACCGAAACCGGCCACATCCAGGTCAGCCCGTTCGCCCACGCCGTGCCCGGCGTCCACGAACACATCCTCCCCGCGCCTACGGGGCCGACCGGATCATCAGTCGGTACACGTCGAAGTTACCGATAGGAATCAAGCCTGGAACTACGACCGCTTTCCCAGGTAAAGGAGGGAAGGTGGAATTCGAACTCACGAGTGGTTTCCGTCGACCCGTTTTCCCTTCCCCGCGGAGCCGCCCAGGAGGGCCGGAACCGCCTCCGGCCTGCGGCGAGTCGCGTCCGGGGTTGGCATGCGAACCCCGGAGACGCGGAACAGCCCGCCGGCAGGGCCGGCGGGCTGTCACGATCGAGCCGAGGTCAGCGAAGCCCAGGTCAGCGCGGCTTCTTGAAGCCCAGGGTCGTCGCGTCCTTCAGGGTGTAGATGGTGCCGTCCGTGTCCTTGCTGAAGTCACCGACCTTGGCGGCCGTGGGCGGGGTGTAGCGCTTGGGCAGCTGCTGGTTCTTGGCCATGGTTATCTCCAATGCATCGAGGCCGAAGCCTGGGATGGCGTGACTCCATTGGGACGGGCCTCCGCCGAGAATGTCCAGCCGGATAGCCAGATTCGGCCATTGCCGACTGGCTTTGTGTTCCCGCAGGTGGATCGTAAGCGGAACGTCACCTGGTCGGTTCGCCTGGGGTTTTTTAGCACAGCAGTGAACAGCTGTAGCAGGAGTGATCATATCGAGCACCGTCTTAACGGAATTTAGATGCTATTGAAATACCATTCGCCTGATCCTGTCGTTGATTAAATGGCGCGATCCATGAGGGAAGTCGACCTTGCCCGGTTGTGTGGCCTTCCCGGGGTAGTGCACGGTTCCGGGGAAGAGCGCCGACAGGCCGACGCCCTGGTGGGGACGGCCGCGCGGCACTGGCACCGGCGCGCGTACAGAGCCGCCGGCACACCGGCGGTACGGATGCCGCCGTGAAACCCGTGAAACCTGGGGGTGGGCAGGTGCAGTCGCTCAACGACCACCTTGTGGTCTTTCCGGATTCCCCGGACGGTGCTCGGGCCCACCGTCGGATCGGCGACAAGGCACCGCGGTCGGTCGCCCATGCGTCCGGCCGACCGTGGCTGGCCGGTTCGTGGTCGCCGGAGGACCTGGTGGTGTCCGAAGCGGGTCCGGTCCGCGTGGCGGTCTTCGGCCTGAGCCCGGTCACGCAGGAACGTCTCGACTCCTTGACCAGGACGGTGCGCGAGCTGTCGGACGTGGACACGCTCGCCCGCGGCCTCCCCGGCAACACCCACGTGGTCGCATCGGTCCACGGGCGGGTGCGCTTCCAGGGCACCGTCACCGGAACCCGAACCGTGTTCACCGCCCGTCTGGACGACGTGCCGATCGCCGGCGACCGGGCCGACGTGCTGGCCGAGCTGACCGGTGCGGAGCCGGACGAGGACCTGGTCGCGGCAAGCGTGACGTACGGGATGCTCTTCGCGCCGCTGAGCGAGCGCAGCTGGTGGCGCGGCGTGCGGCAGGTGGCCCCGGACTCCTGCCTGGTGATCCCCGGCGACGGCCCCGCCCGAGCCGTGCGCTGGTGGCAGCCGCCGGAGCCGGACCTCCCGTTGTCGCAAGGGGCCGCCGGGGTCCGCGAGCGACTGCGGGAGGCGGTGGCCCAGCGGCAGCCCGACCGGGGCCGGCTGTCGGCCGACCTCTCGGGCGGCATGGACTCCACCTCGCTGTGCTTCCTCGCCGCCGAGAACCGCCCCGACCTGCTGACCTTCTGCTGGACCGGCGGCAGCGCGATCAACGACGATCCGCTGTACGCCGGCCAGGCCGCACGCCTGCTGCCGGGCGCCGAGCACCTGACCGTGCCGGACACCGACGCTCCGCCGGTGTTCTCCCCGCCGTACTGGGCGGTCGACACGGAGGCCCCGCGGGCCGCGACCCGGGGAATGAACGCGATCCGCTTCGGGATCCGGCACCTGGTCGAGCACGGCGCCACCCGACACCTGGCCGGACACGGGGCCGACGAGCTGTTCACCGGGGGCGCCGCCTACCTGCGCACGCTGTTCCTCCGCCGACCGGTGACCGCCTGGCGGCAACTGAGTGCCCACCGGGCGCTCAACAGCTGGCCGTTGCTGCCCAGCCTGACCGGGCTGCTGCGCGGGGGCGACCTCGGCGCCTGGTGGCGACGGTGCGCCGACGACCTCGCCCGGACCACCTCGCCGTCGCGGGCCCCGGCCCTCGGCTGGGGGGAGCGGCTCCCGGGGACACCGTGGGCCACCGGGGACGCGGTGAGGATCACGCAGACGCTCTTCCGCGAGGTGGCGGACCAGGTCGTCCCGCTGGCACCGGACCGGGGACAGCACGAGGCCCTCACCGCCCTGCGCACCGCGGGCCCGGTGCTCCGGCTGGTCTGCCGCGAGTACGCCGCCGCGGGGCTTCCGCTGGAACTGCCGTACCTGGACGACCGGGTGATCGAGGCCGTGCTGTCGGTCCTTCCCCACGAGCGGTACAGCCCCTGGCGGTACAAGCCGGTACTGGCCACGGCGATGCGCGGGCTCGTGCCCGAGGTGATCCTCGACCGGACCACCAAGGGCGACTGCGAGGAACCGGTCGACCGCGCCCTCCAGGAACACGTCCCCGATCTGCTGGACCTGTTCGAGGATTCGCTGCTGGCGCGCCGCGGCCTGATCGACCCGGACCGGCTCAGGACCACCCTGATCACGCCACCGCGAACCGAGGACGTCTGGTCCGCCCAACTGGAGGCGACGATCGGCGCCGAACTGTGGCTGCGGGAGATCGTCTCCCGCCCCACCGCACTGTCGGCATCGGCCGGTCCGTCCCTCAGCGGCACCGGTCACCCGCGCCGCACACCCGACCCGAAGGAGACGCCGTGACCAGCCCACCCTACGCACTCCGGGCCCGCACCCGGCTGCCCCTGCACCGGCGTCTGCTGCCGCTGACGGCCGTCGCCATCGCCCGGCCGCTGTCCAAACTGCGGCCCGACCGCCTGCGTGCCGTACTCGGGATGCTGAGCACCGGTGCCCGCCCGGGCACCGCCGCCCAGGCGTCCGAGGCCCGCGCCGCCGTCGTGGCGGTCAGCCTGCGCTGCGCCGTCCACAACTGCCTGCAGCGGTCGATCGCCACCGCCGTGCTGTGCCGGTTCAAGGGCGCCTGGCCCACCTGGCAGGCCGGCGTGCGCACGACGCCGTTCGCCGCCCACGCCTGGGTCGAAGCGGAGGGCCGGATCATCGACGAGCCGTACCCCGACGGCTACTTCCGGCCCCTGGTCACCGTCGCCCCCAAGCAACCGGCGCGTACGGCCTGACAGCCGGCCGCACCCCGACCACCCGAGGAGGGCCCCATGACGCTCCGCCTGACCGCCCACACGGTGTCCACCGACACGGACGACGGCGCCGTGCTGCTGAGCCAGCGCACCGGGCACTACTGGCAGCTCAACCAGACCGGTGCCTACGCACTGCGGCGCCTGCTGGACGGCTGCACCGTGGACCAAGTGGCCGAGGAGTTCGCGGCCCACTTCGACATCGCGCAGACCCAGGCGCACCAGGACCTGACGGCGATGACCGAACGGCTCCGCTCCTCCGGGCTGGTCGAGACCGGCTGACCCCGGGCCCGGCCAGGGGCTGCGCGACGGCCGTGACGGCGATGGCCATGAAGGCGACGATCACGGAATGGAGGCGTGCACAGGATGCTTCGACAGCTGTGGACCCTGACCCGGGGACAGCGGCGCCCCTTGAGCGCCGCCCTGCTCCTCACCCTGGCCGCGGCCGCCGTGGGCGTCGCGCAGCCCCTGGCCGCCAAGGGTGTGGTCGACGCCGTCACCTCGCACCGCCCGCTCCTGCTCCCGTGCACCGTCCTCGTCCTGCTGCTGCTGACCCAGGCGTTCATCGGTGCCTGCGCCACCTTCCTGCTGGAGCGCACCGGCGAGCGGTTCGTCCTGGGCATGCGGACCGGCCTGATCTCGCACCTGCTGCGGGTCCGGATGCACGCCTTCGACCGGTTGCGCGTCGGTGACCTGATGGCACGCGCCTCTACGGACGTGGTCGTCCTGCGGGAGGCGCTGACCCACGTCTCGGTCCAGATCGCCACCAACCTGTGCGTCGCCCTGGGCAGCGTCGTCGCCATGTTCGTGCTGGACCCGCTCCTGATGCTGCTCATCCTGGGCGTGCTGCTCGCGTGCGGCGTCGTGATCAACAGGCTGTCGGCGGAGATCGGCCGTTCCTCGACGGCGCTGCAGACCGCCGTGGGAGCGATCTCGGCCGGACTGGAACGCGCCCTGTCGGCCCTGCGCACCGTCCGGGCCAACCGCGCCGAACAACGGGAGATCGACCACCTCGACACCCTGGCGCACCGCGCCTACGACGCGGCGGTGCGCAGCGCCCGGCTCACCGCCGTGGTCGCCCCCACGGCCCAACTGGCCATCAACGCCGCCTTCATCCTGGTCCTGCTGTTCGGTACGGCCCGGGTGGACCAGGGGGCCCTCTCGCTCGGCGCCCTGGTGGCGATGCTGCTGTACGCCTCCCAGCTCACCGGGCCCGTCACCGAACTGATGGAGGGCATCGCCTCGGTGCACAGGGCCAAGGGGTCCGCCGAACGCATCCAGGAGGTCTACGCGCTCCCCATCGAGGACAGCGCCCCCGCCGCGATCGGCCGCGGCACCCCGTGGCGGCACCCGGGCCGGGGGCCGGCCCCGGTCCCTTCGCTGGAGATCCGCGACCTGCGGTTCGGCTACAGCCCGGACGCACCGGTCCTGCGGGGGCTCTCCCTCACCGTGCCCCCGCACGCGCTCGTGGCGCTGGTCGGCCCGTCCGGGGCCGGCAAATCGACCGCCTTCGCCCTGATCAACCGGTTCTACGAGCCGTGGAGCGGCAGCCTCCGCATCGACGGGCAGCCCGCCACGGACCTCGGTCTCGCGCAGTGGCGCTCACACATCGGCTGGGTCGAACAGGACTGCCCGATCCTGCACGGAACCCTGCGGGACAACCTCTGCTACGCCGCGCCGGACACCACCGACGAGCGGCTGTGGCAGGTCCTCGACCTCGTCAACCTCACCGAGAAGGTGGACCGCCTGCCGGCCGGGCTCGACACCGACGTCGGTGAACGCGGCGTGCGCCTGTCCAGCGGCGAACGGCAGCGGATCGCCATCGCCCGCGCCGTGCTCGCCCGCCCCCGGCTGCTGCTGATGGACGAACCCACCGCCCATTTGGACCCCGCCAACGAAGCCGCCCTGACGGTCAACATGCACGGCCTCCGGAAGGAATGCGCCCTCCTCGTCATCGCCCACCGGATGTCCACCGTCGAAGCGGCCGACAGCGTCGTCATGCTCTCCGACGGCACCGCGTCCGCCACCGGAACCTACGCCGAACTCCTCCGCACCCACCCGGACTTCCGCCGGCTCTCCGGGCAGCGATAGCCGGGGCCGCGGCCGGAGAACGCCTCCACATGTCGGAAGAAGTTGACATGTCGGGAGTCTCCGACGCATTGTGGAGGCATGGCAGATCTCGATGTGTTCAGCGCGCTGGCCAATCCCGTACGGCGCAAGCTGTTGGAGAGCCTCCAGGGCGGGCCGCGGGCAGCCGGCGAGCTGGCGGGCGACTTCGAGCTCAGCAGGCCGGCGGTCTCCGAGCACCTGGCCGTGCTCAAGAGTGCCCGGCTGGTCCGCGAGGAGCCTCGCGGGCGGCATCGGTACTACCACCTGGAGCCCGGCCCGCTCGCCGAGGTCGAGGAATGGCTCCACCCGTTCGAGCGGTATTGGCGGGCGCGGATGCGAACGCTCCGCGATGTTCTCGATGAGGAGAGCAGCTGACGAGCACGTCCGGAGAGGGCCCGGCAGGGCACTTCCGGGGCACACCGGGGGTGAGAACACCGCTGACCGGCGAAAACCACCGAACACGGTTTCCGCGGGTCAGCAGCATGATCGGCGGCGCCGCCGCAGGTCAGGCGGATGCCATACCTGTACGAGCACTACTGGCGGGCGCGGATGCGTTCGCTGCGCGAGTTCCTGGACGAGGAGAGTTCATGACCGAGAAGGCCGCGATCAACTGCGACGAGTTCCTGCCGTACCCGCCGGCGCGGGTGTGGGAGGCGCTGACCGATCCGGAGCTGCACGCGCGGTGGTGGGCCGCCGGGGACGTGAAGGCGGTGGTGGGGCACCGGTTCACGCTGGACATGGGGCCGTGGGGGCAGCAGCCCTGCGAGGTGGTCGAGGTGGAGGTGGAGCGGCTGCTGAAGTACAGCTTCGCCGAGGGGTCGCTGGACACCACCGTCACCTGGCGGCTGGTGCCCGAGGGGCACGGGACGCGGCTGTTGCTGGAGCACACGGGCTTCGACCTGGACACCCCGATGGGCCGCCAGGCCCACCAGGGCATGGCCCAGGGCTGGCCGTCGGTGCTGCGCCGGATCGCCCCCGCGCTCGCGGAGTGACCGTCGCGCGAGCCCTCAGGCGCGGCCGAGGACGCGCTCCACGGCGATCTCGATGACCACCCGGTCCGGGTTCTCCCGGGGCGTGCGGTAGCGCTCGGCGTAGCGCCGCTCCGCGTCGGCGACCTGCTCGGGCTCGTCCCGCACCACCGCGACGCCCTCCAGGGTGGACCAGCGGGCCCGGTCCACCTGGCAGACCGCGACCCGCAGGCCCTCCGCCCCGGCCGCCGCGACGTTGCGCGCCTTGCGGCTGGTGCGGCTGGTGATCACCCGGGCGGTGCCCGTCTTCGGCTCGAAGGTCACGCCGACCGGCACCACGTGCGGCGAGCCGTCCGGCCGGGTGGTGGTCAGGGTGGAGATGTGCCGCTCGCGCCAGAAGGCGAGGAAGGCTTCGTCGAGGTCGCGCGGGTCGTGGGCCATGATCGGGATGGTACGGCCCCCGGGAGACGATCAACGTCCCGGGGGCCGTAGCGGCATCGGAACCGGCGGCATCGGGACCGGCGCCAGGACCTACGGCTCAGTGCCCGCGCGCGATCCACTCCGGCAGGGCCGGGGCCTCGGCGCCGATCGTGGTCGGGTCGCCGTGGCCGGTGCGCACCACCGTCTCGGCCGGGAGCGAGAGCAGCCGCTCGCGGATCGACTCGATGATGGTCGGGAAGTGCGAGAACGAGCGCCCCGTCGCGCCCGGACCACCCTGGAACAGGGTGTCCCCGGTGAACACGGTGCCCAGTTCCGGCGCGTACAGGCAGACCGCGCCCGGCGCGTGCCCCGGGGTGTGCAGCACGGTCAGCCCGGTGCCGGCCACCTCGATCCGCTGCCCGTCGGCGAGTTCGCCGTCCGGGAGCCGCTCGGGGTGGGTGAGCTTCCACAGCGGCAGGTCGTCCGGGTGCAGCAGGATCGGCGCCCCGGTGCGCTCGGCGAGGGCCGGGGCGGCGTCGATGTGGTCGTTGTGCGCGTGGGTGGACACGATCGCCACCAGCCGCCGCCCGCCGAGCGCCGCCTCGATCGCCGTCGCGTCGTGCGCGGCGTCGATCACCACCGCCTCCTGGTCGTCGCCGACGATCCAGACGTTGTTCTCCACCTCCCAGCTGCCGCCGTCCAGCTCGAAGGTCCCGGCGGTGACCAGCCGGTCGATACGGGCGGAGGTCACAGCACCACCACCGAGCGGAGGACGTCGCCCTGGTGCATGCGCTCGAAGGCCTGCTCCACCGCGTCGAGTTCGATGGTCTCGGTGACGAAGGCGCCGAGGTCCAGGCGGCCCTGGAGGTAGAGGTCGATCAGCATCGGGAAGTCGCGGGACGGCAGGCAGTCGCCGTACCAGGAGGACTTGAGGGCGCCACCGCGGCCGAAGACGTCCAGCAGCGGCAGTTCCAGGGTCATCTCCGGGGTCGGGACGCCGACCAGGACGACGGTGCCGGCGAGGTCGCGGGCGTAGAAGGCCTGCCGGTACGTCTCGGGGCGGCCGACGGCCTCCACCACGACGTCCGCGCCGTTGCCTCCGGTGAGTTCGCGGATCGCCTCGACCGGGTCGGTGGTACGGGAGTTGACGGTGTGGGTGGCCCCGAGCATACGGGCCGTCTCCAGCTTGCGGTCGTCGATGTCGACGGCGATGATCTTCGCCGCTCCCGCCAGCCGGGAGCCCATCACGGCCGCGCCACCGACGCCGCCGCAGCCGATCACGGCGACCGAGTCGCCCCGGCCGACGTTGCCGGTGTTGATCGCGGCGCCCAGGCCCGCCATCACGCCGCAGCCCAGCAGGCCGGCGACGGCCGGCTCGGCGGTCGGGTCGACCTTGGTGCACTGGCCGGCCGCGACCAGGGTCTTCTCGGCGAAGGCGCCGATGCCCAGGGCCGGGGACAGCTCGGTGCCGTCCAGCAGCGTCATCTTCTGCTTGGCATTGTGGGTGTTGAAGCAGTACTGCGGGCGGCCGCGCTTGCAGGCGCGGCACTGTCCGCACACCGCGCGCCAGTTGAGGACGACGAAGTCGCCGGGCTCGACCTCGGTGACGCCCCCGCCGACCGACTCCACGATGCCCGCGGCCTCGTGGCCGAGCAGGAACGGGAACTCGTCGTTGATGCCGCCCTCGCGGTAGTGGAGGTCGGTGTGGCAGACGCCGCAAGCCTGGATCCGGACCACCGCCTCGCCCGGCCCCGGGTCCGGCACCACGATCGTGGTCACCTCCACGGGCGCGCCCTTGGCGCGCGCGATGACTGCCTTGACCTGCTGGGGCATCCGATTCCACCTCCGTCGGCCGGTGCTGCTCCGCACCGGCGTGACCTGCGACGAACGACTGCAGAGGAACTGTAGAGGGACTCCGGTAGCTCTGCCCACGAAGCGTATCGCCCGGCCGGTCGGCCGCCGTCGGAGCGGGTCGGGTGATCCCGCTCATCGCACGTACCAGGCGCATATCCGCCGCCTGACCGTGTCTCACGCGGCGCCCGCCCCGACGCGGCTCGGCACCGGGGGCGCGAGGGTGGCGCTGAGCGCCTGTCAGCGTGCTACGAACTGCCCGGAAAGCACCGCCGTTGGCCGGAAGTGCCGCAGACGGCTGCCCCGCCGTCCACGTACGGTCGTAGCAGAGACGGTCCACGCGACCACGCTCAGCACACCCGCCCCACCTGACGGCACGCCACCGCGCGCCGCCCGTGCCGGGCGCGTAGCGACCGTACGCCCCCGCACGTTTCGCGCCATACCGCGCACGGGCCCGCGCCCCTGCGCGAGCTGCGTTTCCCGGCCCACCCGCACCATGGCCCACCCGCACCATGGCCCACCCGCACCCCGGCCCTGAGTCGAGCCGCCCGGCCGAACCGCCCGTCCCCGCACGATCCCGGATCACCCCCCGTCGGACCGCCCCGCGCGGCCCGCTGACCTGGAGTCTGGAGTACGGATGTCCACCGAGAACAGTGCGACCGGTGCCGGCACCGGCATCGCCCCGCTCCCCCCGCTGCACTGCCTGCGCCACCTGGAACCCGGCCCGCCCCGGCTCGCCGCGCTGCCCACCGGCACCCCGGTCTGGCTGGTCAGTCGGCACGCCGACGTGCGGCAGGTACTCACCGACCCGCGCCTGGGCCGCGCCCCGCTCTACGCGCCGGACGCGCCGCCGGTCACGGTCACGCCGAACATCCTGGACGACCCGCAGAGCATGCTGAACATCGACGGCACCGAGCACCAGCGGCTGCGCCGCACCGTGCAGCGGGCGTTCACCCCGCGCGCGATCGCCCGCTGGAAGCCCTGGGTGGCCTCGGTGGTCGAGTCGCTGATCGACGAGCTGATCGACCACGGCTCCCCCGCCGACATCGTCGCCGCCTACACCCGTCCGCTGCCGGTCGCGGTGATCAGCCGTCTGATGGGCCTGGACAACCTCGACGGCAAGCGGCTGGCGCACTGGAGCGACCACGCGCTGTCCACCACCGCCTACACCGCCGAGGCGATCAGCACCGCGATGACCGAGTTCGCCGCCTTCGGCGCCGAGGTGATCGCCGAACGCCGCGCGGCCCCTGGCGAGGACCTGGTCAGCGGTCTGCTCGCGGCCGCCGCCGACGACGGCTCGATCACCGAGGGGCAGCTGATCGCGCTGGTCATCGGCCTGGTGATGGCCGGGCACGAGACCACCATGACCAGCCTCGGCAACGTCCTGGTCTACCTGCTGGAGGACGGCCGGGAGGCCTGGCAGCGGCTCGCCTCCGACGAGGCCAGCGCCGCCGCCGCGACCGAGCAGATCCTGCGCGCCGTCCCGCTCGGCGACGCCCAGGAGTACATGCCCGGACTGCTGCGCCGCACGGTGGAGGACGTGGAGATCGGCGGGGTGGTGATCCCGGCCGGCAGCGTGGTGGCCGCCGACGCCAACGCCGCCAACCAGGACCCGTCGGTCTACACCGGGGACCTCGGCACCGAGCTGTTCTCCCCGCTGGCCGCGCCGATGCTCACCTTCGGCGCCGGTCCGCACCACTGCCTGGGCGCCTGGCTGGCCCGGATGGAGCTCGAACTCGCCCTGCACCGGCTGGCCCGCCGCCTGCCCGCGCTGCGGATGGCCGGCCCGGTCGACGGCATCGACTGGCGGCGCGGGCTGCTCACCCGAAGCCCCAACGCGCTGCAGGTCTCCTGGTGACGGGCTCCGCCGAGACCGAGGCCGTGGTGGTCCGGGTCGACCGGGACCGCTGCATCGGCTCCGGGATGTGCGCGCTGAGCGCCCCCGGCTCGCTGGCCCTGGACGCCGACGGACGGGCCCAGCCGGTGGCCGAATACGCCGACGGCGGTGCGGAGTTGACGGACGGGCTGGCCGAGGCGGTCGAGTTCTGCCCGGTCGAGGCGCTCGCCCTCCACTCGGCGCGCGGCGGGTACCGGATCGCCCCGGCGGACTGACGGACCACCCGGTGCCGCCCGGTGCCGCCTGCTGCGACTGCGGCAGCAGGCGGCACCGGGGCTTTCCCGGGTGATCAATGAGCTGAGCTAATTGATGCATGAGCTATTCGATCTTGTTCGGCCGTTCCGCCGACTGGCGAGCTGACCGCATGACGAATGCGGAAACCGTTCCTAAAGACTGAGCGGGAGTGAGTCCTGTTTCCAGAACCCTTGCTCAGCCGAACGCCCCGAACGGTCTTGGGCGTTCTGGTCCACCGCATTCCTGCCGCGTTCAGCGCCGACGGATCGTGTCCGTGGTCCGGGTACGCGGGGGCGATTTCCCTCACGCCCTTGGTCGCCGGGTTGGGCCTGGGCGGTCCGATGCCCGTGCACATCGCTCTGGTGTGCACGGGGCGGTGCCGTCCGTCGCCTGATCCGGCGTCCGAGGGCGTGCCTGCCGATCGCCACGGCGGCAGCCTGGTGGCGGGTGACGGGGCGCTTCGGTGTGGTCAGGGGGCGTTGCCAGTGCTCGGCTCCCCACAAGCTGGTGTAGGCCGGATCGACAGCGATGACGCCGATCCCGGCTTCGGCGGTCATCGCGAGGAGCCGGGCGCGCAGCTTCCCGGTGGGCATGCCGTTGACGAGCTGCCGGAACCGGCGCTTGCGGCCGTGTTTCTCGCGGGTTCTGGAGTCGGTGAAGTCAAGGTCTTCGATGGCGATGGCCTTCGCGCCTGTGCCCTTCGCCCACTGCAGCAGCCGGGTGAGGGCGTGCCGGATCTGCGCGTCCCGGTGGGTCGCACTGCCCGACAGGTCGTAGGCGAAGGTGCGGGGCCGGCCGAGCGGGTTGCCGTGGGTGTCGAGCCGCCAGGCGGCGAGGTGGTCGGCGTTCATGTCCACGCCGATGACCTCGCTGGCCCGCAGGGACTCCAGCGACACGATGGGAAGGTCCTTGCGCCGCCAGGACGCGTCCAGATACCAGCGTCCGCGCTCGACATCGAGGTGGATGCGGTAGGCCACCGCCCGGTTCGCCTCGATGCGGTCGCGCCACTCCGTGCCCCTGTGCGGGAACGACACCTTCGCCGCGAGCACGAACCGGTCGTGCTTCGCATTCGCCAGATGTGCGAGCGGGGCCGGAAGCCTGATCGACACTTCGCCATCGGGGGTGACGCGGACGGTCTCGTTACCGAATTGCTTGCCCGATTCCCCGTCGGCGGACAGGAACCAACGCTCAGACTCCCAACGGTCCCGCCACTGGCCCTCGGTCAGGTCCGCCGCGCCGAGGTTGTGCCGGGTCTTCAGCAGCTTCCGGCCGCCCCGCACCACCGACACCCGCCCGGCCTCGCGGTCGGCCTTCACCCGTTCGTGCTCGCGTTCCAGGTGCGCCAGGCGGCGGGACTTGGCGTGCCACTCGCGCCGCGACCGGTAGCCGCCAGGCTGTCGATTGGTGCCCCTCTCGCCGAGCGGCAGGGAGAGGCGGTGGCGGATCGTGGCGGTTCCCGCGTCGAGCCCTTGAAGGTGCTGCCACTGCGCGCGGCGGGAAAGGCCCCACTGGTCATGCGTGGCCTTCGTGATGGACCCGGCCCAGCGGGAGGATGACTGTGGCGTGAGGTCCCGCTTACGGCCGGCCCATGTCTGGGTGGAGTGCTCCAGGCCGTCGGCGATGCGCCGGGCCAGATCCCGTGAGGCGAGGGAACCGAGGTGTCCGCCGACCAGGCGCAGCACCACATCGTCCTCGACTGTGAGGCCCTTGAGCCGATCCCGTATGCACACGCCCGATGCGGCATCGGCGACGAACGGCCGTGCGATTTGCCGCAACACCGCCAACCCGACCCCCACCCTCGCGAATCCTTCGACCACGCACATGCTGGCACACACAACAGCATCAATGGCCCAAAACAGGTAAAACGGAACCTTCTCGCCAACACTTCAGCAGAAACCGGCAAAGTCACTCATGAATACCAAAAATCAGTCAACAGCACTCAACTCCCAACGGTTCACCTTCCCAGCCGCAACGGCTGGTCCGCCGCGGCCGCCCGCGCCCGGGCGTCCTCGTACCCCGCCCGCAGCCGCTCGAAGGCCGGTACCACCTGCTCGGCGAGCCCCCGCCCCAACTCGGTCAACTCCACCCGACGGCTGGTCCGTTCGAACACCGGCGCCCCGACCCGGTTCTCCAGCCGCTTGATCAGCTGCGACACCCGCCCCTGCGACACCCCGAGCAGCTCCACCGTCCGCCCGAAGTGCAACTGGTGCACGAGGACGGCGAAACACTCCAGCTCCTGCAACGGCAGCTCCGGCAGCACCACACCGGGCCCAGGGGGCATATGTTCCACCGCGGCAGTCTATGTCGGGGCCCTCACGGACTCCCTGAGCCCCGACCCGCCGGAGCCCGTACCCCGAAGTACACCGACGTACGTCGAAGTCCGAGATCCCGATGAGCCGACGGGGTGTCGAATCGTAGATTGTGCCCATGATCGAGGAGACACCGCCCGAGAAGTCAGCGCGCTCGACACTGCCACGCAGGCGACATGCCGCCCCCGAGCGGGCCGCGGCCGGTGGCGTGCTGCGGTCGTCCGCGCTGATGGCCGCCGGGACGGTGGTCTCGCGCGCCACCGGACTGATCCGCCAGGGACTGCAGGCCGCGGCATTAGGCGTCGGGCTGCTGGCCACCACCTACAACCAGGCCAACACGGTGCCCACCAGCCTGTACTTCCTGCTGATCGGCGGCGCGCTGAACTCCGTCCTGGTCCCCCAACTGGTCCGGGCCCGGGCGGAGGACCCCGACGGCGGGGTCGCCTTCGAACAGCGCCTGGTCACCCTGGTGCTGTGCGTGCTGGGCGCCGGCAGCGCGCTGGCCACCTGGGCCGCTCCCGAGATCATCGGCATCTACCAGCACGACACGCCCGCCACCCACGACGCGTTCGAGCTGACCGTGGTCTTCGCCCGCTTCCTGCTCCCGCAGATCTTCTTCTACGGCGTGTTCAGCATCTTCGGGCAGACCCTCAACGCCCGGAACCGGTTCGGGGCGATGATGTGGACCCCGGTGCTGAACAACATCGTGCTGATCACGATGTTCGGCCTGTACCTCGGCATCATGACGGCCCCGGCGAAGGTCGCGGACATCACCAGTACCCAGGTCAGGCTGCTCGGCATCGGAACCACCCTCGCCCTGGCCCTCCAGGCACTCGCCCTGATCCCGTACGCCCGCGCGGCCGGCTTCCGGCTGCGACCGCGTTTCGACTGGCGGGGCACCGGCCTGCGCAAGAGCGTGAGCGCGGCGCGCTGGACCCTGCTGTTCGTCCTGGCCAACCTCGTGGCGAGCACCGTGGTCACCCGACTGGCGTCCGCCGCGGACGCCACTCTGCCCAGCGACGGGGTCGGCTACACCGCCTACAGCTACGCCCAGCAGATCTGGATGCTTCCCCAGTCGATCGTCACGGTCTCCCTCATCACCGTGCTCCTCCCGCGGATGAGCCGGGCGGCAACCGAGCACCGTCTGGACGACCTGCGCGCCGACCTCTCCCGCGCGCTCCGGGTCAGCGGCGTCGTCATCGTCCCGGCGGCGTTCTTCTTCGCCGCCTTCGGCCCGCAGATCGCGCAGCTGCTGTTCGCCCACGGAGCCGCCGACGCCGCGACGACCGTCCCGCTGGGCCACATGCTGCAGGCCTTCGGCCTGGGACTGATCCCGTTCTCCGCCCAGTACCTCCTGCTGCGCGGCTTCTACGCCTTCGAGGACACCCGCACGCCGTTCCGCATGGCACTGTGGATCAGCGGCATCGACATCGCCCTGGCCGTGGCCTGCCACCTGCTGCTGTCCGCCCGGTGGGCGGTCACCGGGATGGCCGCCGCCTACGCCCTGTCCTACGCCATCGGCCTGCTGCTCACGGCCCTGCGGCTCCGGCGCCGCACCGGGGGGCTCCTCGACGGCCGGCGGATCTGCCGCACCTACGCCAAGTTGACCGCCGCCGCCACCGGCGCCGGCGCCGCCGGCTGGCTCATCGCCCGTACCTGCAGCCACGGTCTCGCACCGGCCTCCTGGATGCCGGCCGTCGCGCTGACCGCCGGCGCCACCGCGATGGCGCTGCTGTTCGTCCTCTTCGCACGGCTTCTGCGCATCGGGGAGCTGCGCGGCCTGCTGGGTAGGACCTGACCGCGCCGTGCCCTCGCCAGGACGGCGCGCGGCTCCGCGGCGAGGTCCGGCCGCAACGGCAATATGGTCATCAACCATGAACAAAGGGGCAGATGATGGTACGTAGGGCCACAGCCCTCAGGAATGCCGCAGCGGCCACAGCCGCGCTGCTGCTGGGCGCCGGGCTCGCCCCGGTCGCCTCCGCCGCAACGCCGAACGGGGGCAATCCGGCCGCCGAGCGGCTCGGCACGTACTGGACCGCGGCCCGCATGGCGGCCGCACTGCCCGGCGACACCGAACCCGCCGCACCCGCCGCACCCGCCGCACCCGCCGCACCCGCCGCACCCGCCGCACCCGCCGCACCCGCCGCGGCGGACGGGCCCCGGCCCGGCGAGTTCATCCCTCCGAGCAAGAGCTTCGACGGCATCCCGCAGGCGGGCGCGTTCTTCTGGACCGATGCCGACGGCACGGGCCGCACGTGCAGCGCCTCCGTGGTGCACAGTCCCGACCACAACCTGGTGCTGAGCGCGGGGCACTGTCTCAAGGGGTACTCCGGTACCTCCCCCAAGCGGAACCTGGGGTTCGTTCCGCAGTACCACGACGGACTCAAGCCGTTCGGCATCTTCCCCGTCAAGGACGACGGCGTCTACGTCGCGCAGGAGTACTACGACAGGGGTGAGCACGCCGGGGCCGCGTACGACTTCGGGTTCGCGGTGACCGAGCCCAACCAGGACGGCCACCGGCTGGAGGATGCGGTGGGCGCGGTCCAACTACTCACCGGCACCGGCTACTTCCACGCTCCGGTACGGATGGTCGGGTACCCGGGCAGCGCGCAGAAGCCGCTGGAGTGCTTGAGCTGGACCACCAGGTGGGTCAGTGACGATCCGGCGGATCCGGGCACCTTCGAACGCATCGCGTGCGACGGCTTCGTGGGCGGGACCTCGGGCGGGCCGATGCTGGTGCCGTGGCCGGGCGGCTGGGCGGTGATCGGGGTCATCGGCGGCTACCACACCGGCGGCAACACCCCACAGATCTCCTACAGCGCCCACTTCGGTCCCGCCACCCGAGCCCTGTACGACGCCGCGACCACCGGCGCGCCGCCGGCGGGCCCGGCATCCTGAGGCCGGGCTCGGCATCTCCCGGCGGCCGACCGCCTGAATCGACGAGCAGGGTGGCGGGCGGTCCGGTGCGGGCCGCCCGCCGCCGCTACCACCGTCTTCCGAGCCGGACTTCACATCGTGGGCACCGTCATCCGGTCCGCCCGCTGAGCCGTAGAGAACCTAGCCGCGCCGCGTCCACGCCAGGACGGCGCGCAGCTCCGCGACCGGATCGCCCTCGTGGTACGGGCGTTCGCTGGGCTCGATGTGGTCCAGGAACTCCTGGTACCGCAGCGCGTAGGACAGGTGGTAGAGCGGCTCGGCGAGGTCCAGTGCCCGGCGGGGGTCCGAGCCCGGGGCGTGCTGCCGCCAGGCATCCGTCCAGACCTGGGTGTGGTGCCGCCAGGCCTCCGGGGTGAGGTAGGCGCGGGGGCGCAGGCCGTCCAGGGCGGGGTGGCCGAGGCAGGCGTCGGCGTAGTCGACGACCACCGAACTCGCGCCGTCGGAGCGCCAGTTGCCGGGGTGGAAGTCGCCGTGCACCAGGGTCTCGGGGAGGCCGCAGGCGGCCAGCTGGGCCAGCAGCTCGGGGAGGTCGGCGGCGAAGGCGCGGAGGCGGTCCAGCTCCTCGGGCGTCAGGTCGGTCTCGATGGGGAGCCGGTCCAGCAGCGCCGTCAGCTGGGCGAGCAGCGTGCCGGGCGTCCGGTCGCGCAGGCCGGCAAGGGCGGTCCGGCGCTCGGCCAGCGCCGCCTGGGCGGCCACCAGACGCGGGACGACGTCGGCGACGGTCCCGGCGGAGGGGCTCCAGCAGTCCTCACCGGGGACGTGGTCGAGCAGCAGCCGCCCGCCCGCCGGGTCGGCGGCGAGGACGGTCGGGGCGAGGGTCGGGTCGACGCCGCCGAGCAGCGCGATGACCTCGCCCTCACGGGCGTTGAAGGCGGGGGTGGTGGTCTTGAGCCAGGCATCGGTGCCGGTGGCCGTCGGGAGGCGGAGGAGGCCGGAGAGGTTCCAGGTGCGAATCTGCCGCGCGGGCGCGGCACTTGGGCGACCGGTCGCCAGGAGCGCCAGTTCCGCCCAGCCCAGGGCCTCCCGCAGACCCTCCGGAGTCGCCCAGGCGGCCCGCAGCGGGGCGGGGGCGAGCAGTGCGGCCGTTTCGCCGTCCAGCGGGCGGGAGTTGAGCGCCGTCGGCCGCCGCAGTGCCTCCGCGTGGTAGCGGACCCGGCCGCCGTGGCCGGGATCCTCGCTGTGCCCGTCGACCAGCCGCGCCACGAGCACCGGCACCCCGGCCAACTCGGCCGCCCGGGCGACCACCCCGTCGACGGAGGACCACCAGCCGAGCTCGACCTCGAAGGGGCCCACCTGCCCGAAGTACTCGTCCCCGTAGGTGAGATCGACGGTCACGGTCCGGCTGTTCGCTCGCTGCATCCGGGCAGCTTCGCCCACGGAGGTATCCGAGCGCGAACGGTTTTCCGGCGTGGCCGACGCCGTTAGCGGCCGCTGCGGATCGCTGCCGCCGCCGCCCTGGCCTGCTGTCGATCCGACTCGAACACCAGCACAACGGCCAGGGCGTCGAGGGCGTCGGCCATCGCCTCGCGCCAGTCGGCAAGGGCTTGTTGGTCGCCACCGGCCGGCTTGCGAGATCTCACCGCGCGGAAGTTCCGGAGCGCGTCCTTGAGCGCGGGGTCGAGCACGACGACTCCTTCACCTCTCCTTCTGGAGCTCGGGGTCGGCCGGCGGGGCGTACTGGGCCAGGCCGTTGCCGAGGGACCAGTCGATCGACGCGTTCTCGGTGAGGGTGACGAACACGTTCCGCGGCTCGGTGCCCGCGTACTGCTCGGCGAGTTCGGCGATCCTCCGGTACAGCGCCCGCTTCTGATCGGGGGTCCGGCCGGCGCGCAGGGTGATCGCGATGTAGACGATGCCCTGGTCGCGGTGCACGCCGAGGTAGTCGCCGTAGCGCAGAGCGCTGTTGGCGCCGTCGTGGCTGACCAGGACCTGGAAGTTGTCCTCCGGCGGGATGCCGATCGTCTCCACCAGGGCCTCGTGCACCGCGCGCCCGAGCGCGTCCAGCCGTACGGCGTCGGCGCGTAGGGCATCGATCCGGACAAAGGGCATCTCGGGTTTCCTCTCCGTCGGCCGGCCGGGACCGATTCACTCGGCCACGACCGTACATACTAGTAGGTACAGGCGATCGATCAACCGCCGGGCCGATCCGGCCGGTGGTCGCGAAGGACAGCATCAAGTCCACCAGCGTGGTCACCCGCCGGAGGCTCCCGCGGAGCCACGCCCTACGGGATCGCCACCGCCGCGCCGGAGACCCGCACCCGGGTGTCCTCCGCGCGCAGTTCGACCCGCAGCACGCCGGGGCGGCCGAGGTCCTCGCCCTGGTGCAGCGTCAGCACCACCGGGGCCGTCACCGCGCCCTGCTCGCGCAGGTAGGCGCCGAAGGCAGCGGCGGCGGCACCGGTGGCCGGGTCCTCGACGACGCCGCCGACCGGGAAGGGGTCGCGGACGTGGAAGACCTCGGCGGCCTCGCGCCAGACGAGCTGGAGGGTGGTCAGGTCGCGGGCGCGCATGTAGGCGGCCAGCCCGTCGAAGTCGTAGTCGAGGCGGGCGAGGCGCGAGCGGGTGGCGGCGGCGAGGACCAGGTGGCGGGCGCCCGCGTAGGCGATGCGCGGGGGCAGGGCCTGGTCCAGGTCGGCGGCGGACCAGCCGACCAGGGCGAGCGCCTCGGCGACATCGGCCTCCGGCACCTCCTCGGTCTTCGGCTCGACGCTGGTGAGGGTCGCCCGCAGGACGCCGTCGGTGCCGCGCTCGACCTCGACCGGGACGTCACCGGCCGCCGTGCCGAACACGTACCGCCCGGGCCCGGTGCGCTCGGCCAGTGCCACGGCGGAGGCGACGGTCGCGTGCCCGCAGAACGGCACCTCTGCGAGCGGGCTGAAGTACCGTACGGCGTAAGAACCCTGGAGCGGACCAGCAGTCAGGAAGGCGGTCTCGGAGTACCCGACCTCGGCGGCGATGGCGAGCATCCGCTCGCCGGTCAGCCCGGTGGCGTCGAGCACCACGCCGGCCGGGTTGCCGCCCTCGGGGCGGGTGGAGAAGGCGGCGTAACGGAGGATCTCGGTCGGGGCAACAGCGGCAGCGTCGTCGGTCATGATCGAACGAACGTGTTCCGGCCGGCCACTGTTCCCGGTCACCGCAGCATCGCCTCCAGGAAGTCCGAGCCGAGCCGGGCGCTGGACGACAGGTCCAGCTGGTAGAGCATGTACCTCCCGCGCCGCTCGGTGATCAGCAGCCCGGCCTTGCGCAGCACGGCCAGGTGCCGGGACACCTCGGGGGCGCTGAGCTGCCAGGAGGCGGCGAGCTCGCCGGTGGTGTGCGGGCCGCGCGCGATGGTGCGGGCGAGGCGCAGCCGGATCGGGTGGGCGAGCGCCTCCAGGCGCTGCTGGACGAGGGTGAGCGAGACGGGCTCGGGCAGGCCGGCCTCGGCGACGGGGTACTGGAGGACGGGCCGCCAGCCCGGCGCGTGCACGGCCAGCAGGTGGGGGCGGCCGAAGGCGCTGGGGATGAAGGTGACGCCCCCGCTGGCGGTGCCGCTGGTGGTGCTGTCCTGCAACTTGTCGATGACGATCCGCCGCCGCCCGCCGCCCTCGTCGAGGGTGACGGACGGTGAGATCGCGCCGACGGCCTCGGCGAGGCCCCGGTGGACGAGCAGGTCGGCCTTGTGCCGGGCGTCGGCCGCGAGACCGGGCAGGACGCGCTGCCAGGCATCGGCGAAGAACGCGGACTGACAGTCCTCCAGCATCCTGCGCACCAGCGCCCGGACGGCGGGCGGGTCGGCGAGCAGCCGGTCGGCGAACGCGGCCTGCCGGGGGCCGCGGGCGAGGGAGAGCTCCCGGGCGCGCTCGTTGGCCACGGGGTCGGTGAGCGGGGAGGCCGTCTTGCGGTTGAGCCGGGAGGAGCCGCAGGTGGTGATGAGGGCGGAGGCGACGTACAGCTCGTCGTCGATCCGGTCGACGGCGTCGAGTTCCTCGGTGAGGGTGGCGCCGGGCAGGGCGGGAACGAGGAAGTCGGCCCGCGAGGAGCGCCAGAGGAAGTCGGCCTCCAGCAGCCGTTCGGCGAGCTCGGGCGGGATCGCGGTGGTGGTGCTCGCGACCCAGCCGTGCAGCGCCGGGTGGTGCGCGGGCTCGGCGAGCGCGTGCAGCACGGCGTTCAGCTCGGCGAGCGGGGAGGGGGCGAAGAGCAGGCGCTCCTCGGGCAGACCGGTGATGTCGATCGTCACGCTCATTAGCCTCTCTGTTTCAGTTGAAATGAGGCCCGAAGCGGGGAGGAAATACGAAAGTGCCTTCTGCGCTGGGACGATGAACCTTGCCGAGGGGTTCT
>NZ_JBICZB010000073.1:0-37577 GCF_043201815.1 Kitasatospora sp. NPDC048296 | reverse complement strand
ACATTCCGAACCCGGAAGCTAAGCCTCACAGCGCCGATGGTACTGCAGGGGGGACCCTGTGGGAGAGTAGGACGCCGCCGAACAATCATTCAGAAGAACCCCCATCCGGATCCCGGATGGGGGTTCTTCGCGTTTCCGGGTCGTCGACCGCGAAAAAATCTTGGCCGGTGATGTCGAGAACCCGTGGCCTGCTCCGTCCCCGGGGTGAACGCGGCCACAATGGGTCGCATCAGCACCGAGGGAGAAGCACGATGGCCAAGTACCTGCTGCTCAAGCACTACCGGGGCGCTCCGACGGCGGTCAACTGCGTGCCGATGGACCAGTGGACGCCGGAGGAGGTCACTGCGCACATCAAGTACATGCAGGACTTCGCGGCCCGGCTGGAGAAGACCGGCGAGTTCGTCGACGGCCAGGCGCTCGCGCCGGAGGGAACGTGGGTCCGGTACGACGGCGAGGGGCGTCCGCCGGTCACCGACGGTCCGTTCGCCGAGACCAAGGACCTCATCGCCGGCTGGATGGTGATCGACGTCGACAGCTACGAGCGCGCCGTCGAGCTGGCCGGCGAACTGTCGGCCGCCCCCGGGGCCGGGGGCAAGCCGATCCACGAGTGGCTGGAGCTTCGTCCGTTCCTGACCACGCCGCCGACCATCACAGATTGACGTCGTGACGGCTCCGCTGAACGAGGTTCTGATCCGGAGCCTCACCCCGAGCGTGCTCGGCATCCTCGTCCGCCGCGGAGCCGACTTCGCGGCGGCCGAGGACGCCGTGCAGGAGGCGTTGGTCGAGGCGGTTCGCGGCTGGGAGGCCGATCCGCCGAGGGACCCCAAGGGCTGGCTGGTCACCGTTGCCTGGCGCAAGTTCCTGGACGCGACCCGCGCGGACTCCGCCCGCCGTCGGCGTGAGGACCTCGTCGACCAGGAGCCGGAGCCCGGGCCCGCGGCGGAGGTGGACGACACGCTCCAGCTCTACTTCCTCTGTGCCCACCCGTCGTTGACGCCGTCGTCCGCAGTCGCGCTCACGCTGCGGGCGATCGGCGGGCTGACCACCCGCCAGATCGCCCAGGCCTACCTGGTGCCCGAGGCGACCATGGCGCAGCGGATCAGCCGCGCCAAGCGCACGGTCTCCGGCGTGGGTTTCGAGCAGCCTGGCGACGTCGCCACCGTGCTGCGGGTCCTCTACCTGGTCTTCAACGAGGGCTACTCCGGCGACGTCGACCTCGCCGCCGAGGCCATCCGACTCACCCGGCAGCTCGCGGCGGCGATCGACCACCCCGAGGTGGCGGGCCTGCTCGCGCTGATGCTGCTTCACCATGCCCGGCGGGCCGGGCGGATCGCGCCGGACGGAAGCCTGGTGCCGCTCGCCGAGCAGGACCGCGGCCGGTGGGACACCAGGTTGATCGCCGAGGGCGTCGGGATCCTGCAGGCGGCCCTGGCCCGCGACCGGCTGGGCGAGTTCCAGGCCCAGGCCGCCGTCGCGGCGCTGCACGCCGACGCGCCCACCGCCGAGGAGACCGACTGGGTGCAGATCGTGGAGTGGTACGACGAGCTCGTGCGGTTGACCGACAGCCCGGTCGCGCGGCTCAACCGCGCGGTCGCGGTCGGCGAGGCCGACGGGGCGCGCGCCGGGCTGGCGGCGCTCGGGGAGTTGGACGACTCGCTGCCCCGCTACACCGCGGTGTCGGCGTACCTCCACGAGCGCGACGGCGATCCGGTGACGGCGGCCCGGCTGTACGCCGAGGCGGCGCACAAGGCGTCCAGCCTCGCCGAGCGCGATCACCTGACGCGCCAGGCCGCTCGGCTGAACGCCGGCCGCAACGGCTGAGTCAGCCGACTCGGCCGACTGATCGGGTCAACTCACAGCCGGCCGGCGGCCTTCAGCGCCAGGTAGGTGTCCGCCAGCGCCGGGGCGATCCGGCTCGGCGGGGCGTCGAGGACGGTGACGCCGTGGCGGGTGAGCCGGTCGGCGGTGGCGCGGCGGTCGGCGCGGGTCTGCTCGGCGGCGGCGGCGCCGTAGACGGCCTCCAGGGTGCCGCGCCCGGCGGCGAGGACGTCCAGGTGCGGGTCGGCGACCGAGGCGAGGACGACCTCGTGGCGCTTGGTGAGCAGCGGCAGCAGCGGGCGCAGGCCGTCCTCGACGGGCGCCGCGTCCAGGCCGGTGAGCAGGACGATCAGCGAGCGGTGCGGCGCCATCTTGAGCGCCGTGGAGACCAGCGAGCGCATGTCGGTCTCGTGCAGCGCGGGCTCCAGGACGGCCATCGCGCTGGTGAAGGCGGGCAGGATCTCGTTCGCCGAGCTGCCGACCACGGCCGCGCGCTTGCGGGCGTCGTGGGCGAGCAGGTCGACCCGGTCGCCGGCGCGGGTGGCGAGCGCGGTGAGCAGCAGGGCGGCGTCGAGGGCGGCGTCCAGGCGGGGCGCGTCGCCGACCCGGCCGGCCGAGGTGCGGCCGGTGTCGAGGACGACGAGGATGTGCCGGTCGCGTTCGGGCCGCCAGGTGCGGACGGCGACGGTGTGGCGGCGGGCGCTGGCGCGCCAGTCGATGGAGCGGACGTCGTCGCCGGGCAGGTACTCCCGCAGTGAGTCGAACTCGGTGCCCTGGCCGCGGGTCAGCACCGAGGTGCGGCCGTCGAGTTCACGCAGTCGGGCGAGCCGGGAGGGCAGGTGCTTGCGGCTGGTGAACGGGGGGAGCGCGCGGACCGTCCAGGGGACGTCGTGCGAGCCCTGACGGGCGGCCAGGCCGAGCGGGCCGTGCGAACGGACCGTCACCCGGTGGGCGTGGTGGTCGCCGCGGCGGCTCGGGGTGAGCACGGAGATCGCCCGGCGGCGTTCGCCGGCGGGGACGGCGAGGGTGTGCCGGGAGGCCGTCTCGGCGGTGCCGGGGCGCCAGGCGGAGGGGGCCCAGGCGTCGCGGACCAGGGCCCGGAGCGGCCGCCCGGCGGGGTTGGTGACGGTCAGTTCGACCGAGGCGCTCTCGCCGAGTCGGACGGTGGTGTCGCCGCCCCGGTCGATCCGCAGGCTACGGACGGGGGCGGCGAGCACCAGGTCGACCAGGACGGCGAGCAGGACCGCGCCGGTGACGAGTCCGATCCCGGCCCAGGAGGGCAGCAACAGGCCCACGACGAGCGCGCCGAGCGCGGCGAGCAGGGCGGTTCGCCCGGTGAGGGCCATGCGGATGCGCTCCTTCGGAAGCCCGTGGATTCGGGAGCCCGTCAATTCCGGGTGCCTGTGGGCCGGAAGCCCCGGGACACCGACGGGCGGTGGATCTGAGGGCGGTGGGTCAGCGGGGGGCGGGCGTCTGCGCCAGGACGGCCTGGATGACGGAGTCGGCGGTGACGCCCTCCATCTCGGCCTCGGCGCGCAGCGCGACGCGGTGCCGCAGGGTGGGCAGGGCGAGCGCCTTGACGTCGTCCGGGGTGACGTAGTCGCGCCCGGCCAGCCAGGCCCAGGCGCGCGAGGCCGCGAGCAGGGCGGTGGCGCCGCGCGGGGAGACGCCGATGGACAGCGACGGGGACTGCCGGGTGGCGCGGCAGAGGTCGACGATGTAGGCGAGGACCTCGGGGGAGACGGTCAGCTCGGCGATCTGCGCGCGGGCGGCGGCCAGGTGCTCGGGCCCGGCGACCGGGCGGACGCCGGCGGCGGCGAGGTCGCGCGGGTCGAAACCGGCGGCGTGCCGGGAGAGGACCTGGAACTCCTGGTCGCGGTCGGGCAGCGGCAGGATCAGCTTGAGCAGGAAGCGGTCCAGCTGGGCCTCGGGCAGCGGGTAGGTGCCCTCGTACTCGACCGGGTTCTGGGTCGCGGCGACCAGGAACGGGACGGGCAGCGCGCGCGGTTCGCCGTCCACGGTGACCTGCCGCTCCTCCATGGCCTCCAGCAGGGCGGCCTGGGTCTTCGGCGGGGTGCGGTTGATCTCGTCGGCGAGCAGCAGGTTGGTGAAGACCGGGCCGGGCTGGAACGAGAACTCGGCGGTGCGGGCGTCGTAGACCAGCGAGCCGGTGACGTCGCCGGGCATCAGGTCAGGGGTGAACTGGATCCGCTTGGTCTCCAGGCTGAGCGCGGTGGACAGGGTGCGGATCAGCAGGGTCTTGGCGACGCCGGGGACGCCCTCCAGCAGCACGTGGCCGCCGCAGAGCAGTGCCACCACGAGGCCGGTGACGGCGGCGTCCTGGCCGACCACGGCCTTGCCGATCTCGGCGCGCAGGGCGGTCAGGGCCGCGCGCGGGTCGGTGGCGGGGACAGCGGGCGCCGTGGCGGGGGTGGCAGGTGCCGTGCCGGGGGTGATGCGGAGCTGGGCGGTTGCCTGTTCGGTCACGGGTTCCGTACCTGCCTTTCGAGGGCGTCGAGGTCGTCGGCGAGCCGCAGCAGCGCGGCGTCGTCGGTCGGGGGCGGGCCGTACAGCAGGGCCCGGACGTCCCCGGCGGGGTGTGCGGGGAGGCGGCCGGCCACGGCCGCGCAGAGGGCTTCGGGCTCGGGCGCGCCGGCCTGCAGCGGGACGCCCAGGACGGGGGCGAGGCGGTGGGCGGCGGCGCGGCGCAGGGCCTCGGCGGCCCGGCCGCGGGCCTTGGCCCGCCGGTAGAGGCGGGCGCGGCCTTCGGTGGTCTCGGCGGCGCGGACCACCACGGGCAGGTTCTCGCTGACCACCGGGCCGAGCCGGCGCCCGCGCCAGAGCGCGGCCAGGCCGGCGGCGATCGCGAGCTGGTAGAAGGCCCAGTGCCAGCCCTTGGGGATGTAGTCGTTGAAGTTCTTGTGGCGGGTGCCCTCGGCCAGCGGCGCGGAGTAGTCGGGAAGGTGCCAGGTGAGGCGGGGCTGCGAGCCGAGCAGGCCGAGCGCCAGTGAGGCGTTGCCGTCCTTGGCGAGTTCGCCGTTGGTCAGGAAGCTGCCGCTGCCCAGCACGATGACGTCGCCGTCCTCGGTCGGGGTGCTCACCAGCGGGTAGCCGTGGCCGTGCGAGTAGCAGCCCTCGCCGCGGCTGCCGCTGGTGTAGAGCATGCCGCCCATGGTGGCGCTGCCGGCCCGGACGGCCTCGGTGAGCGAGCAGCTCATGGGGGTGCTGCGGACGGGGGCGTACGGGACGCCGCCGTCCTCGTCGGAGGGGCGGATGCCGGGGACGAGCGCGGTGAGGGCGGCCGGGCCGGGGGCGATCAGGATCAGCCGCTTGTGCCCGGCGGCGGCGATGGCGCGCAGCTGGGCCTTGTCGAGCAGGTCGGGCTCGGGCAGCACCAGGGTGTCGGCGCCGCCGGTCGCGGCCGCGGGGTCGGTCGTGAGGTCGGTCTTGAGGCCCTGGTGTTCGAGCAGTGCGACCACGGCGTGGGTGCCGTCGGCATCGTGGGAGCGCGGGTCGGCCGGAGGGTACCGGTGTCCCCGGCCGAGGGCGGCGATGCAGACGGCGCCGATCAGCAGGGCGACGAGGAAGACCAGGTACCAGCGGGCCCGGCGGAGCAGGCCGCGCCCGGTGGGGGCGAGGCTGGTCGGTGCGGGGGCGGCGGCGGGCCGCTCGGCGGCGGGGGCAGCGGGGGCGGTGCCGGTCATGCGGCTCCTCCCGTGGTCGGAGCCGGGGCGGAGGCCGTGACCGGGGCCTGGGCGAGGGCCGGGCGGGTGCGTTCCAGGGCCCGGTCGAGGTCCAGCAGCAGCTGGTACGCGACCTGGTCGGCGGTCCGGTCGCCGTAGGCGATGTCGTCGAAGGTGCGGGCGGCCGCGGTCAGCGCGGCGGCGTGTTCGGGCAGGGCCCGGCCGGCCTCGGCGGCGGCCTCGTCGGCGGTGCGCCCGGGGCGGGTGTCGAGCAGGGTGCGTTCCTCCAGGGCCCGGACCAGCGCGCGCATCTGCTCGCGGACGGCCTCGGCCCAGCGCCCGGCGGCGGCGTGCCCGGCGGCGTCCGCCCGGTACTGCGCGGCGCTGCGCGGGCCCTCGGTGCCGTACACGCCGAGGACGGTGCGGGCGGCGCGCTTGGGCGCGCCGAGGCGCCACCAGACGGCGGCGGCGATCAGTGCGGCGACGATCAGGAAGAGCACCAGTCCGGTGGTGCCGTCGGTGCCGTCGCCGGAGAGGCTGCCGAGCGCGTGGTTGATGCGGTCCCAGAACCAGTCGGTGACCCGTTCCAGGACGGACGGGTCGTTCTTGTGGTAGTCGGCGTTGAGCAGCTCCTCGCGGGCGGCGTCGCGGGCCGGGTCACGCGGAACGGTGACCGGGGCGCCGCCGGCGGCGAGGAGTCTGTCCCCCCAGATAGGCATCCGGCTCAGCGCCTCGCCGGGGTCTGGTCGGCCCGGCCGTTCCAGTCGGTGCCGCCCTGTTCGGGCAGGCCGGCGGCGCGGGCGAGCTCGATGTCCAGGGCCTCGCGGCGGATCCGCTGGTCGATGTAGACCAGCACGCCGACCGCGGCCATGAACGGGGTGGTGAGCGCGGAGGCGATGATCCCGGCGACGGCGACCACGACCAGCATGCCGATGGACTGCTTGCCCGGGTCCTCGAGGCTGTCGACGCTGCCGAAACCGAGCACCAGGCCGATGAACCGGGCCGGGATGAGCAGGACCATCCCGATGACCACCGACAGCACCTTGCTCAGCAGGACGATGCCGAAGACCCGCCACCAGGAGCCGCGGACCAGCCGCCGCGAGCGGGACAGCGCCGTCACCACGCCCTGCTTCTCCAGCATCAGCGCGGGGCCCGCCAGGCTGTAGCGGATCAGCAGCCAGCCGGCGACCGGGACGGTCAGCAGGCCGACGAACGCCAGCAGGGCCTCCGTTCCGGGGGTGCCGGAGCCGCCGGCCCGGTAGCCGAGCAGCGGGGTGAAGCCGAGCAGCACCACGCCGGCGCTCATCAGGGTGGTGAGCACGGTGAGCCCGAGCAGCTGCAGCAGCCGCGGGCGGGCGTCGCGCCAGGCGTCCCCGGCGGTCACCGGCCGGCCGAGGACGGCCCGGCTGACCACCACGGTCAGCAGCGCGGTGGCGAGCGCGTTGAGCAGCAGCAGCACTGGCATCCGGGCCAGCAGGGTGAGCAGCTGGGTGGACGCTCCGGTCCTGCCGTTGACCAGCAGCTCGGAGGCGATCGCCCCGGCCTGGTCGACGACGGCGATGCCGAGCGAGAGGGTGAGGGCGGTGCGCCAGTGCCGGCGCACGGTGGTGACGGCTCCGTCGAGCAGTTCGCCGACGGAGAGCGGGCGCAGCGGGATGACCCCGGGCCGGGGGCTGCGCGGGGCGCTCCAGCCGTACGGGTTCGGGCCGCCGGGCGTCCGCCCGCCCGGGGCGGACTGTCCGGGCCGGGTGTTCCAGCCGGGGGCGGCCTGCGGTGGTGCCGACGGTCCGGGCACGGCGGCGGGCGCGTCGGCCGGGGGCCGGGTGCCGTCGCGGGATGGCTCGGACGAGCTGGGCGAGGCCCAGCCCGGAGTGTCGGTCATCACTGCTCCTCGGAGGGCGTCACGGGCGCGGCTCCGGGCGGATGTTTCGCCCGCGCGCGGTGCCCATCGTGCCATGGGGCCCGAACAGGCCCCAGGGGTATCCGGTTGCTGATCGGCAACAGGGCTTTCCGGGAGGCGGGACGGCAGGTTCCGGACCGTTCGGAGGCGCTCCGACGAGGGCTATTCGCCTGGTATGACCGGAATGCACCGGCGGGGGAGTTGGCCGTTGTGGAGCATTGGCACTGCTGTGCGGCAGGTCACAATCCGGTAATGAGAAGATGGACGCATGAAGGGACGCGTCCTCGTCGTTGATGACGACTCCGCACTGGCCGAGATGCTCGGCATTGTGCTGCGTGGTGAGGGTTTTGAGCCGTTTTTCGTCGCTGACGGGGACAAGGCGCTAGCCGCGTTCCGGGAGAGCAAGCCGGACCTGGTGCTGCTGGACCTGATGCTGCCCGGTCGGGACGGCATCGACGTGTGCCGGCAGATCCGGGCGGAGTCCGGCGTCCCGATCGTCATGCTGACCGCGAAGACCGACACGGTCGACGTCGTGGTGGGCCTGGAGTCCGGCGCCGACGACTACGTCACCAAGCCGTTCAAGCCCAAGGAGCTGGTGGCCCGGGTGCGCGCGCGGCTGCGCCGCGCCGAGGAGCCGACACCCGAGCAGCTGACCATCGGCGACCTGGTGATCGACGTGGCCGGCCACTCGGTGAAGCGGGACGGCCGCAGCATCCCGCTGACCCCGCTGGAGTTCGACCTGCTGGTCGCGCTGGCCCGCAAGCCCTGGCAGGTGTTCACCCGCGAGGTGCTGCTGGAGCAGGTCTGGGGCTACCGCCACGCGGCGGACACCCGCCTGGTCAACGTCCACGTCCAGCGACTGCGTTCCAAGATCGAGAAGGACCCGGAGCGCCCCGAGATCGTGGTGACCGTCCGCGGCGTCGGCTACAAGGCCGGACCCAGCTGACGTGACGGACCGGGTTGACGACACCCCGCCGGGTACCGCGACCGGCGGGACGGGGGCCGTGCGCGGGGACGTGCTGAGTTCGACCACCCGCCGCCGTCGCGGCCCTTCCGGAGTCTTCGGCCTGATGAAGCGTCAGTTCCGCCGTCCCGTGCACCGGGTGTCCGCGCTGTACCGGCGCTCGATCCAGCTGCGCGTGGTCGCGGTCTCCCTGCTGGCCTCCATCGCGGTGGTCCTGGTGCTGGGCGTGGTCGTGGTGGCGCAGGTGCGCACCGGCCTGCTCGACACCAAGATCGACGCCGCCCGGGCGCAGGCCCGGATCGGCTTCCAGGTCGAGCAGAAGAAGATCGACGAGGCCCGCGACCTCAAGCTGCGCAACACCGCCGACCCGACCACCGAGGAGACCGGCACCTGGCTGCTGCGGCAGGTCAACGACCTGGCCGCGAGTGGGCAGACGGTCTACTCGGTGATCGCGATGGCCCCCGGCACCGGTGCCGTCGTCCCGGACACGGCAGGCTTCGCGCCGCGCTACTCGGGCGACATCCAGCCCAGCAGCGTCCCGGACACCCTGCGGGCCAAGCTCTTCGACGAGCCCGGCCAGATGTTCGACCAGCCGACCCGGATCCACCGCTCGCCCGAGAGCGGCGGCAAGAGCGAGCCCGGCCTGGCCCTCGGCATGCAGTTCGTCGGCCCGGCCGGGACCAGCTACCAGCTGTTCTACGTGTTCTCCTTCGGCCAGGAGACCGACACCCTCAACCTGATCACCGGCACCCTGGCGACCGCCGGCGTGTTCGTGGTGATCCTGATGGGCGGCATCGCCTGGGTGGTGGTGCGCCAGGTGGTCACCCCGGTGCGGATGGCCGCCGGTATCTCCGAGCGGCTCGCCGACGGGCACCTGGAGGAGCGGATGAAGGTGACCGGGACGGACGACATCGCCCGCCTCGGCGAGTCCTTCAACCGGATGGCCAACGCCCTCCAGGCACAGATCCGCCAGCTGGAGGAGCTGTCCCGGGTCCAGCGGCGCTTCGTCTCGGACGTCTCGCACGAGCTGCGCACCCCGCTGACCACGGTCCGGATGGCCGCCGACCTGATCTACGACAGCCGCGAGGACCTGGACCCGATGGCGGCCCGCTCGGCGGAGCTGCTCCAGGGCCAGCTGGACCGCTTCGAGTCGCTGCTGGCCGACCTGCTGGAGATCAGCCGCTTCGACGCCGGCGCCGCGATCCTGGACGCCGAGCCGGTCGACCTGCGCGAGATCGTCGCCCGGGTGGTGGAGGCCGCCGACCCGCTGGCCCAGGCCAAGGGCAGCACGATCGTGATCCGCGGCGACGGCGAGCCGGTGCTGGCCGAGGTGGACTCCCGCCGGATCGAGCGCATCCTGCGCAACCTGGTGGTCAACGCGTTGGAGCACGGCGAGGGCCGCGACGTCGTGGTCCGGCTGGGCTCGGCCGACGGCGCGGTCGCGGTCGGCGTGCGCGACTACGGCATCGGCCTCAAGCCGGGCGAGGCGTCCCGGGTGTTCCACCGCTTCTGGCGGGCGGACCCGTCCCGGGTCCGCACCACCGGCGGCACCGGCCTCGGCCTGTCCATCGCGGTCGAGGACGCCCACCTGCACGGCGGCTGGCTCCAGGCCTGGGGCGAGCCCGGCGGCGGCTCGCACTTCCGGCTCACCCTGCCGCGCACCCGCGGCGGCGACATCAACCGGGCGCCGTTCCGGCTGGAGCCGGAGGACTCCCGCAACAACCGGGGCCTGGGCGCCTACGGCACGCCGTACCGGCGGGCGATCGCCCCGGCCGGCTCGACCGCGCTGACCGCCGTCGAGGAGCAGGCGGAGGCGCCGGAGGGGCCCGGCAGCGGGTTGGGCAGCGGGCTCGGCGGGGTGCTGAACATCGGCCCCGGGCTGGGCCGCAACCGTCTGCCCGAGGGGCCGCGTGCGGACCCCTCGGACGTACGGACCGTGGGGGCCGGTTACGGCGCCACCGGCGCCCAGGTCATGGTGGACCCGACGCCTGGACGGCCGTCGGTGGCACAGCGGACGGCGGAGCCGGACGTGACGGGTGGGACGGACCTGGAGGGGTCGCAGCGTGCGAAGGACGAGCAGCAGGACTGAGCCGCGGCTCACGGCGGTGGCCGGCGCGGTGCTCGGCGCCCTGGTGGCGAGCGGCTGCGCGGCCATGCCGGACTCCGGCGGCATCACCAAGGTGGAGCTGTCCCAGGGCTCGGCCGACAAGAACCTGCAGGCCAGGATCTACCCGGTGGCGCCCGGCAAGGGCGCCAAGCCGCGTGAGCTGCTGACCGGGTTCCTGGACGCGGTGACGGCCGACGAGGGGTACGACACCGCGCGCAAGTACCTCACCGAGCGCGCCGCCGCGAGCTGGAACCCGGAGGCGGGCATCGAGGTGCTCGCCAGTACGACCATCAAGGAGCCCGGTCAGGCCGTCTCCGACGCCGACACCACGGTCTCCGAGACGGTGACCGGACAGATGGTCGCCAAGGTCGACGAGAAGCACTCGTACCTGCTGGTCGCCGGGCAGAACAACAACGGCTCCTCCGACTTCACCTTCGTCCGGGAGAAGGACGGCGAGTGGCGGATCGACACCCTGCCGCCGGGCGTGATCATGAACGAGGCCAACTTCCGGAACAGCTTCCGGCAGGTCGAGCGCTTCTTCTACACCGCTCCGGACCCGTCCTCCGGCAACGGCGGCCAGGAGGTACTGGTCGCCGACCCGATCTACCTGCGGCGCCGGACAGACCCGCTGACCGCAGCCGCCAAGGCGCTGGTCGCCGGACCCTCGAACTGGCTCTCGCCGGTGGTCCGGACGGCCTTCCCGGCCGGCGCCTCGGTCGACAAGGTCAGCATCGACGACAGCCGGGCGGCCCACGTACAGCTCGGCGGGGCGGACCTCGGCGAGCCGATGGCCTGCCGCCGGATGGCCACCCAGCTCTTCTACACCCTCGCCGACCAGGGCAAGGGCCAGGTCGAGCGGCTGGAGCTGAAGGGCCAGCGCGGCTCCTGCACGGCCAGCCGCATCGACGCGCCCGCCACCGGCCCGGGCGCCCTGACCGCCCAGACGTCCGTCCAGTACTACCAGCGCTCCGACAACGGCGTCCTGATGGCGACCGACGACGGCCGCACCGGGGACCCGGTGCACGGCGTGCTCGGCAAGCCGCAGTCGAACCCGGCCGCCCAGCCGAGCTCCGTCGCGGTCAGCCGGGACGGCTCCTGGGCCGCCGCGATCAGTGCGGACGGCCACCAGCTCTACTCGGTGGCGCTGTCCGACAGCACCGTGGCGATGCCCGAGCCACTGCTCAGCTCGCCGGTGAAGGCGGGCAGCAAGGACGAGGGCTTCGCCTCACCCAGCTGGGACGGCCGCGGCGACCTGTGGGTGGTGGACCGCAACCCGCAGGGCCCCCGGGTGGTCATGGCGCGCGGCAACAAGTCGTACACCGTGCCGGTCGAGGGGCTGACCGGGCAGACCGTGCAGGCGCTGCGGATCTCCTCCGACGGCACCCGGGTCGCCCTGGTGGTGAAGTCCCCGGGCGTGGCCACCAGCTCGCTGATGTTCGGCCTGGTGGTGCACGGTGGCACCACGGCGGCGCCGACCGCGAAGATCACCAAACTGCGCCCGACCGCGCCCTCGCTCACCGACGTGGCCTCGGTGTCCTGGGCGGAGAGCGACCAGCTGCTGGTGCTCGGCAACGAGGCGGACCGCCCCAAGCAGCTGTACTACATCAGCACCGACGGCTCGCAGAGCACGGACAGTCAGCTGCAGGGCGGCCTCGGCATGCTGAGCGTCTCGGCCTCGGAGTCCCGGGGAGACAGCCTGGTTCCGGCGCCGCCGGTGCTCGCGGTGGCCGAGGGCAAGGTCTACCGGCTGGTCAACAACCAGTGGCGGGAAGCCCAGTTGCTGGACAAGGCCCCCCGCTCCTTCTTCTACGCGGGCTGACGCGCGGCCAGGCGTACGGTTCGACGCGCGGCCGGGTGCGGGCCCCGGCCTGACGCACACCCCGGCGGATCAGCCCTCCGGCCGCACCGCGGTGGCCGCGACCGTGGCGGCCGCCCGGGCCGGCAGTCCGGCGTCGGCCAGCGCCCTGGCGGCCTCGGCCAGACTCGCCCCGGTCGTCACCAGGTCGTCCACCAGCACCGGCTGACGGCCGGCCAGGCCGCGCCGGGCGCGCGGCAGGACGGTGAGCGCCCCGTGCAGGTTGCGCCGCCGCTCGGCCGCGTTCAGCCCGGTCTGGTCGGCGACCGGACGGGCGTGCCGCAGCAGTGGTGCGGCCCGGGCGTCCAGGCCGGCCCGGCGCAGCGAGCGGGCGGCGGCCCCGGCCAGCCGCAGCGTCGGGTCGTGGCCGCGGGCGCGGACGGCCGCGCGGGCCGAGGGCATCGGGACCAGCAGCAACGGCGCGGCTCCGGCCCGGGCCCCCAGCGCGGAGCGCACCGCCCGTCCGAGCGCCTCCCCGAGCGGCCCGGCCAGCCGCAGCGCGCCGCGCTCCTTGTGCGCGAGCAGCAGCTGCCGGACCGGGTCGGCGTACGGGGCGGCGGCGTGCGCCCAGGGCAGCAGGGTCGGGCCGGGGCGGGCGGTGGCCAGCGTGTGCCGGCAGGCCGGGCAGAGCTGGGTGCGCTCGGTGCCGCAGCCCGCGCAGTCGGCGGGGAGCAGCACGTCCAACAGTCCGGACAGTGCGTGGGCGAAGGGTGTCCGGGCGGACGGCGGACGGGCGGGGGAGGGGGTCGGCGACACGGCTACTCCTGGCGGCGGCAGGCACGGAGAGTCAGCAAAGGATGCGCCGTATGGGGGGTGTTGTCTAGGTATTTACCCATACTTCACTCTCAGGAGGGTAGACAGGGTGCAGCAGCTTGACCGCCTGCCCGCAGTATCGGGTCATACCCACCTCCTCGCCCGGGGAGGCGAAATCCCCGCGTGAGGTGTTCGATAAGGCTCCAGGGGGTTTCAACCGTCCCTGATGGGGAGGAAGTGAGATGAGGGCCAGTCGTTTCCGTCGCTGGCGGCGGGGGCGGGGGCCGGCAGTGGATGGGCTGGTCCAGCTGGAGCTCAGTCCGGTCCGGTAGCACCCGGATCGGCGTCAGCACGAGGGATCGGAGTTCTGCGTGGACATCGTCGTCAAGGGCCGCAAGACCGAGGTGCCCAAGAGGTTCCGCGAGCACGTGGCCGAGAAGCTGGAGAAGGTCCAGAAGTTCGACGGCAAGGTGATCAGCCTCGACGTCGAGGTGTCCAAGGAGCACAACCCGCGGCAGGCCGACCGGTCTGACCGCGTGGAGATCACTCTCCGTACCCGGGGTCCGGTGATCCGGGCCGAAGCCGCCGCCGCCGACCCGTACGCGGCGCTCGACCTGGCGTCGGCGAAGCTCGACGCCCAGCTGCGCAAGTCCGCGGACCGGCGTCGGGTGCACAAGGGCGGCGCGAACGGCCGCACCCCCATCAGCGTCGCCGAGGCGACCGCGGCCCTGGCCGCGCTGCCGTCGACGACGGCGATGGAGGGCGAGACCAACGGAGCCGTCCGCAAGACCATGATGGGATCCCTGGAAGTGGAGGGCGAAGGCCCGCTGGTGGTCCGGGAGAAGACGCACTCGGCCGCCCCCATGGCGCTGGACCAGGCGCTCTACGAGATGGAGCTGGTCGGCCACGACTTCTACCTCTTCGTGGAGAAGGACAGCGGCCTGCCGAGCGTCGTGTACCGCCGACACGGCTACCACTACGGTGTCATCCACGTGCAGCCCGACATGGCGGCCGGCGTGGCCAGCGGCGCGGGCGGTGCGATCGGTCGGTCCGACGACGAGGACTGACCGTCCGAGCAGTGATGGAGGGGTGACCCCGGCGGCAGCGGCCGCCGGGGTCACCGGCGTTCGGCGGCGGGGCGGGCCGCACGGTGGGGCGGGGCGGGCGCCGCGACGGGACGGGTTCGAACGGTGCTCGGACGCGCGGGGGTCGAGGGGTCACCCGAAGCGGGGGAATCGGCGCCGGAGGGTGACCGTGGCGACGGCGGGGCGTGGAATGATTGGCGGACGACGACCCGCGAAGGGGGAGGAGCGGATGGGGGATCACTTCGGGCTGGGGCCCGGTGCGGGGCCGGTCGCCGGAATGCCACCGGGGCCGGAGGAGGAGCCCGCGTACGAGCCGCGCCGGGGTGAGCCGATCCGCGTGCTGGTGGTGGACGACCATGCGCTGTTCCGCCGGGGGCTGGAGATCGTGCTCGCGGAGGAGCCGGACATCAAGGTCGTCGGCGAGGCCGGGGACGGCGCCGAGGCGGTGCTGAAGGCCGCCGACCTGCTGCCCGACATCATCCTCATGGACGTCCGGATGCCGCGTCGCAGCGGGATCGAGGCGTGCACGGCGATCAAGGACGTGGCGCCCAGCACCAAGATCATCATGCTGACGATAAGCGACGAGGAGGCCGACCTCTACGAGGCGATCAAGGCGGGGGCCACCGGCTACCTGCTCAAGGAGATCTCCACCGACGAGGTCGCCACCGCGATCCGCGCGGTCGCCGACGGGCAGTCGCAGATCAGCCCGTCGATGGCCTCCAAGCTGCTCACCGAGTTCAAGTCGATGATCCAGCGCCGCTCCGACGACCGGGACCTGGTGCCCGCGCCCCGGCTCACCGACCGGGAGTTGGAGGTGCTCAAGCTGGTGGCGACCGGGATGAACAACCGGGAGATCGCCAAGGAGCTGTTCATCAGCGAGAACACCGTGAAGAACCACGTGCGCAACATCCTGGAGAAGCTCCAGCTGCATTCCAGGATGGAGGCGGTGGTGTACGCGATGCGGGAGAAGATCCTCGAAATAGGGTGAGCCGCGGCCGCTACTCGGCGAGCAGCTTCTCCAGGGCCGGGCGCAGCCGCTCGTCGTGCAGCGCCCCGACCCGCACGGTGTCGCAGCCGACCCAGGCGGCGGCCTCGCGCAGGGCGGTGGCCAGCGCCTCGACGTGCCGGGCGCCGGATCCCCGGTCGCCGGTCAGCGAGACCTGGCGGGCGACCAGGGTGCGTCCCTCCCTCGCCGGGTCGACCCGGCCGACCAGGCGACCGCCGGTCAGCAGCGGCATCGCGAAGTAGCCGTGCACCCGCTTGTGCTTGGGGGTGTAGGCCTCCAGCCGGTGCGTCATGCCGAAGATCCGCTCGGTGCGGGCGCGGTCCCAGACCAGCGAGTCGAACGGCGAGAGCAACGTGGTGCGGTGGCGCCCGCGCGGGGCGGTGGCCAGCGCGGCCGGGTCGGCCCAGGCGGCGGCGGTGCCGCCGTCCGGTCCCCAGCCGGCCACCTCGACCGGGACCAGCCCGCTGTCCTCGAGCACCGGGTCCAACTCCTCGGCGCGCAACCGGTGGTAGTCCAGCAGGTCGGCCCGGGTGGCCACGCCGAGCGCGGCGCCGGCCTGGGCGACCAGGGTGCGCACGCACTCCCGGTCGGACCGCTCCTGCCCGAACAGCGCGTCTGGGACGGCCTGTTCGGCCAGCGCGTAGACCCGCTTCCAGCTCCGGCGCTCGGTGCAGACCACGTCGCCGAAGGCCAGCGCCCGTTCGACCGCGATCTTGGTGTCGGACCAGTCCCACCACTCGGCGGTCCTCTTCGCCCCGCCGAGCTCGGTGGAGGTCAACGGCCCCTCGGCGCGCAGCTTGTCGAGCACGGCCCGGTACGTCTCGGGCGCGACCTGGTGGCCCCAGAGGTGGCCGCGGTCGCGGTAGCGGCGGCGCCGGAAGGCGAACAGCGGCCACTCCTCGACCGGCAGGATGCAGGCCGCGTGCGACCAGTACTCGAAACTCGCGCCCGCGCCCCAGTGCGCCGCCTCGACGGCCGGGCGGCCGACCGCGCCGAGGCGGGCGTACGGCACCAGCTCGTGCGAGCGGGCCAGCACCGAGATGGTGTCCAACTGGACGGCGCCCAGGTGCCGCAGCACCCCGCGGACCCCGGCGCGGCGGTCCGGTGCGCCCAGCAGGCCCTGGGCGCGCAGGGCGATCCGGCGGGCGTCGTCGGCGCCCAGGACGGTGACGGGGGTGCGGTCGTCGGCTGGGGCGGTCATGCCGGCGAGCCTAGCCGGGGGTACCGACAGCGGGCCCGGGCCGAGGCTCGGCCCGAGCCCCGGGCTCAGCGCGGGTCGGGTTCCGTCCGGGTCCGCTCAGTCCGGGTCCGCTCAGTCCAGGTCGGACGGGAGCAGCGAGGCGACCCAGGAGTCCTGGAAGACGCCGCGCTGGTCGGCGTACGAGCGCAGGGTGCCCTCGTAGCGGTAGCCGACCCGCTCGGCGACGGCGCGGGAGCCGTCGTTGCCGACGTAGGCGAGCCACTGGAGGCGGCGCAGGCCGAGGCCGGTGAGGGCCCAGCGGGCGACCGCGCGGGCCGCCTCGACGGTGTAGCCGCGGCCGCGCTGTTCCTTCACCGTCCACCAGCCGACCGAGGCGGCGCTCGGGTCGGCGGCGAAGCGGATGACCGCCTGGGCGCCGACCAGCCGCCCGGTGTCGCGTTCGACCACGCACCAGATGAACTCGCTGTCCTTGCCCAGGCCCTCGGGGGCCAGGGTGCGTACGAAGAACTCCGCGTCCTCGCGCCGGTACGGGACGGGCACGACCGTCCAGCGCTGGATCTCCTCGTCCTGGCAGGCGGCGAAGATCGCGTCGATGTCGGATTCCTGCGGGGCCCGCAGGACGAGGCGGTCGGTGGTGAGAGTCGCGAGTTCGCCGCGGGATTCTTCCATGAACGGATTATTTCGCCGATCGGGGAATGCCGGCATCCGAATATGCGGCCAACTCCCGGCCCACTCGACCGTTTTGTCCCGGTGGACGGTGCTATCGGTCCATGTGCTCGGTCGGGTGACACGGGAATACCGTGCTGACGCACCTCCCGGCGCATTGGACTCCTCGCATACGATGGCCCGTGCGGTGGGGTGGACCCGCCGTGCAGTCGTCCAGTGCCAATACAGGCAAGGAGCCCGCTCAAGTGTCCGTCTTCGACAAGATCCTGCGCGCCGGCGAGGGCAAGATCCTTCGCAAGCTGCAGCGGATTGCTGCCCAGGTCAACTCCATCGAAGAGGACTTCGTCAACCTCACCGACGCCGAGCTGCGCGCGCTGACCGACGAGTACAAGCAGCGGCTCGTCGACGGCGAGTCGCTGGACGACATCCTCCCCGAGGCGTTCGCCACCGTCCGCGAGGCCGCCAAGCGCGTGCTCGGCCAGCGGCACTACGACGTCCAGCTGATGGGTGGCGCGGCCCTGCACTTCGGCTACGTCGCCGAGATGCGCACCGGTGAGGGCAAGACCCTCGTCGGCACCCTGCCCGCGTACCTGAACGCGCTGACCGGCAAGGGCGTCCACCTGATCACCGTCAACGACTACCTCGCCGAGCGCGACTCGGAGTGGATGGGCCGGGTGCACCGCTTCCTCGGCCTCGAAGTCGGCGTGATCCTGGGCAGCATGACGCCCGTCGAGCGCAAGCGTCAGTACGCGATGGACATCACGTACGGCACGAACAACGAGTTCGGCTTCGACTACCTGCGCGACAACATGGCCTGGTCGAAGGACGAACTCGTCCAGCGCGGCCACAACTTCGCGGTGGTCGACGAGGTCGACTCGATCCTCATCGACGAGGCCCGTACCCCGCTGATCATCTCCGGCCCGGCCGACCAGGCGACCAAGTGGTACGCCGACTTCGCCAAGCTGGTGCTGCGTCTGAAGATCGACCGCGACTACGAGGTCGACGAGAAGAAGCGCACCGTCGGCATCCTGGAGGAGGGCGTCACCCGGGTCGAGGACTACCTCGGCATCGACAACCTCTACGAGTCGGTGAACACCCCGCTCGTCGGCTTCCTGAACAACGCCATCAAGGCGAAGGAGCTGTACAAGAAGGACAAGGACTACGTCGTCATGAACGGCGAAGTCATGATCGTCGACGAGCACACCGGCCGTATCCTGGCCGGCCGCCGCTACAACGAGGGCATGCACCAGGCGATCGAGGCCAAGGAGGGGGTGGAGGTCCAGAACGAGAACCAGACCCTGGCCACCATCACCCTGCAGAACTTCTTCCGCCTGTACGACAAGCTGTCCGGCATGACCGGTACCGGCACCACCGAGGCGGCCGAGTTCCACCAGATCTACAAGCTCGGCGTGGTGCCGATCCCGACCAACAAGACGCCTCTGCGCATCGACCAGCCCGACCTGATCTACAAGTCGGAGCCGGCCAAGTTCGCCGCCGTGGTCGAGGACATCGCCGACAAGCACGAGAAGGGCCAGCCGGTGCTGGTCGGCACCGTGTCGGTCGAGAAGTCCGAGTACCTGTCGCAGGAGCTTCGCAAGCGCGGCATCCCGCACGAGGTGCTGAACGCCAAGCACCACGAGCGCGAGGCGCAGATCGTCGCGCAGGCCGGCCGCAAGGGCGCCGTCACCGTCGCCACCAACATGGCCGGCCGTGGTACCGACATCATGCTCGGCGGCAACCCGGACCACCTCGCGGCGGCCGAGCTGGCCCAGCGCGGGCTCTCCGCGGGCGACAACCCGGAGGAGTACGAGGCCGAGTTCCCGGCCGCGCTGGAGAAGGCCAAGGTCTCGGTCAAGGCCGAGCAGGACGAGGTCAAGGAGGCCGGTGGCCTCTACGTCCTCGGCACCGAGCGGCACGAGTCCCGCCGGATCGACAACCAGCTGCGCGGCCGCTCCGGCCGTCAGGGCGACCCGGGCGAGTCCCGCTTCTACCTGTCGCTGGGCGACGACCTGATGCGCCTGTTCAAGGCCGGCATGGTCGAGCGCGTGCTCTCGATGGCCAACGTGCCCGAGGACGTGCCGATCGAGTCCAAGATGGTCACGCGCGCGATCGCCTCCGCGCAGACCCAGGTCGAGCAGCAGAACTTCGAGATCCGCAAGAACGTCCTCAAGTACGACGAGGTGCTCAACCGCCAGCGCGAGGTCATCTACGGCGAGCGCCGCCGCGTGCTGGAGGGCGAGGACCTGCAGGAGCAGGTCGGCCACTTCATGGACGACACCGTCGAGGCCTACGTCAAGGCGGCCACCGGCGAGGGCTTCGAGGACGACTGGGACCTGGACAAGCTCTGGTCCGCGCTCAAGCAGCTCTACCCGGTCACCCTGGACCTGGAGGAGCTGGAGGAGGAGGCCGGCGGCAGCGCCGGGCTGACCCCCGAGTTCCTGACCAAGGCCATCCAGGAGGACATCCAGGCCCAGTACGGCGCCCGCGAGGACCAGCTCGGCGAGGAGATCATGCGCGAGCTGGAGCGCCGGGTCGTCCTGTCGGTGCTGGACCGCCGCTGGCGCGAGCACCTCTACGAGATGGACTACCTCCAGGAGGGCATCGGCCTGCGGGCCATGGCGCAGCGCGACCCGCTGGTCGAGTACCAGCGCGAGGGCTTCGACATGTTCACCGCGATGATGGAGGGCATCAAGGAGGAGTCCGTCGGCTACCTGTTCAACCTGGAGGTCCAGGTCGAGCAGCAGGTCGAGGAGGTCCCGGTCGAGGACGCCCAGGTGGTGCTCGACAAGCTGGAGAAGGACGCCGCCCGCCCGGAGATCAAGGCCAAGGGCCTGGAGGCCCCCAAGCCCCAGCGGCTGCACTACACGGCCCCCTCGGACGAGGTCGGCGGCGGTGTCATCGAGGGCGACTTCGAGGACCTGGCGCCGGAGGACGAGGGCGACGGGCTGACCCGCGCCGAGCGCCGCAAGGCCGCCAAGTCCGCCAAGGGCCGCCGCCGCAAGGGCTGAGCCCGCGGAAGGACGCCGGACAGGGCGCCGCACCCGTACGGGTGCGGCGCCCTGCGCGGTCCCGGGGCACCGTGCGGTCATCGGGCCTCCACGGCGGTGCACTGCCACTGCCCGGCCGGGCCGCGCTGCTCCAGCCGGAAGGCCACCATGTGGTGCCGCCGGCCGAGGTCGACCCGGACGCAGGCCTCGACCGCGTCGGGCGAGGGCGATCGGTCGTGCACCGGGCCGAGCCGGGGCCGGTCGGCGGAGCCGCCGCGGCGCAGCGCGCCGACCCGGACCAGCGAGGCGAGCTGCCCGTAGCCGTCCAGGCTGGTGTGCCGCATCAGCTGGCCGGAGGGCCGGGCACCGGTGAGCACCTCGACCAGCTGGTGGGCGAAGCGGGCGGCGAGCGCCCGGGGGTCGTGTTCGCGGGGCGTCGCGGCGGCGGTGCAGGCGGCGCGCGGCCGGCGCGGTCGGCGCCCGGCCGGGTCACAGCCCCCGGGGGTGTGGACGCGGCGGTGCGGGCGGGCGGTGAGATGGGCGGTCACGGTGGCTCCCGGTACGGGTGGTGCGGGTACGGACGGGTCCAGGCTGGCGGCGCCGCGCGCGGGGCGGCAACGCGTTTCCCGGCCGCCCGCGGCCCGGCGAGAAGTTCACCTATCCGGGTGAATCGACCAATGCGGCGACGGAGCCGGCAGGCCGTCCGGCGGCGCCCCGGTTGACGCGCGGGGACGGTCCGTACGGTCCGAAAGGGGACGCCCCGGTACGGCGGATCGGGTGGTCCCGTGCCGGCCTCCCGTTGCCCGTGCGGCCGTCCGCGGGCACCATCGGAGCCTGATCCGTTCCCGACGACGACGGGCGGCCGGGATGACGACAACCGGAATCACGACACGGACGGCGGCGGCCCCGACCGCCACCGCCGGGGGCGCGCCCCGGCGCGGCCTGGTGCTGGGCGGCGGCGGGATGCTCGGCGCGGCCTGGACGGTCGGCGCGCTGTGCGCCGTCGAGGAGGTCACCGGACGGCAGCCGGGCGGGGCGGACGTCCTGCTCGGGACCTCGGCGGGCGCGATCCTGGCCGCGATGCTGGCTGGCGGCGTGCGCCCCGAGCAGCTGCGCGCCCACCAGTGCGGCCTGCCGATCACCGAGGGCCCGCTGGCCGGGGTGGCCTTCGACTACGGCACGGCGGTCGGCGGGCCGCTGCCGCCCCGTCCGCGGGCCGGGATCGGCTCGCCGGACCTGCTGCGGGACGCCGTCCGGCACCCGCGCGAGTACCCGCTGCTGACCATGGTCTCGGCGATGGCGCCGCACGGCCGGGGCTCGCTGGCGTCGGTCGGCGAGCTGGTGCGCGACCTGCTCGGCCCGGGCGGCTGGCCGGCCCCGGGAACGGCCGAGCCGGGCCCGGCCGCGTTGCCACTGCGAGTGGCCGCCGTGGACTACCGCAGCGGCCACCGGGTGGTCTTCGGCGACCCGGACGCCCCGGCCGTCGCCGTCGCCGACGCCGTGATGGCCTCCTGTGCGATTCCCGGCTGGTTCGCGCCGGTCCGGCTGAACGGCTCGGCGTACGTGGACGGCGGCTGCTGGTCGGCCACCAGCGCCGACCTGATGCTCGGCCGCGGTCTGGAGGAGGTGTACGTGCTCGCCCCGATGGCCCTGCGGCTGGACCCGCACGCCGAGCGCCCCGACCGCGGCACCCTGGCCGTGCTGCGCGAGTGGCGGGACCGGGACCGGGACCGCCCGCGCGGCGTGCTGGCCCAGCTGGTCAGCCGCTACCGCCGGGCCGTCACCCGCCAGCTGCTGCGCGAGGCCGCGCTGCTGCGGGCCGAGGGCGTACGGGTGCGGCTGCTCGCACCGACCCTGGCCGACCTCGCGGTGATGGGCCCGAACATGATGGACCCGGCCCGTCGGGGCGAGGTGCTGGAGAGCGGCCTGCGGACCAGCCGGGAGGCCCTGCGGGCCGCGCGCTGATCGCGGTGGAGGGTGATCACGGCCGGCCCGGCTGAGCTTATTCTTGGGGCGCTGGAGAAGCTGTGCCGCTGGACGAACCCCGCTGGACGAACCGGAGAGTGCCACCGATGCGCGTGTACGTGCCCACCACCCTGACCGGCCTGGCGGCGGCGCACGAGGGCGGCGCCCTGGAGCAGTCCGCGGCGTACGCCGTGACCCCCGCGCTGCGCGAGTGGTACGTCAGCGACGACCTGGAGGAGCTGGAGTACGCGGCGCTGAACCGGGCCGCCCAGTCCTCGCTGCGGCTGCTGGCCGCCGACCCGCAGGCGCCGCGTCGACGGGTCGTGGTGGCGCTGGACGTGGCCGACTCGGCCGTGCGGCCCTTCCCCGGTGACGAGTACCAGGACCAGGCCTCGCTGGGCCGGGTGGTGCTGGCCGGCCCGCTGAAGCTCGCCAAGGCGGCCTCGGTGCACGCGGACGTCGCCGACGACGAGGTGGTCGAGGACGTCACGGCGGCGGTGGCGGCGGTGGCCGCGGCCGACGCGGGCGACCAGGACGCCCAGTTCACCGTGGACGGCGCCGAGGACCACGACCTGCTCTGGTTCGCGACCCAGGAGATCCCCTCGCTGCTGGCCTGAGTGACCCCGGTCCTACCGGTGCGTCGTCCGTCCGGGTTACCGTCTGAACCCGTGCGCACTCACATCGTTTGGGACTGGAACGGCACCCTCTTCCACGACATGGACGCGGTCCTCGGCGCGAGCAACGCCGCGTTCGCGACCATCGGCGTCGGGCCGATGTCCATGCAGCAGTACCGCGAGCAGTACGAGATCCCGATCCCGCGCTTCTACCAGCGGCTGCTCGGCCGGATGCCCTCCCAGGAGGAGTGGCTGAAGCTGGACGACGCGTTCCAGGACCGCTACCGCGAGCTCAGCCCGGCCTGCGGCCTGACCGACGGCGTGCAGGAGCTGCTGGACGGCTGGCAGTCGGCCGGGCACAGCCAGTCCCTGCTGTCGATGTACACGCACGACAAGCTCGTCCCGCTGGTCGAATCCTTCGGCCTGACCGGCCGCTTCCTGCGGGTGGACGGCCGCAGCGGCCCGTCCGGCGGCCAGAAGGCGGAGCAGCTGGGCAAGCACCTGGCCGCGCTCGGGGAGCGGGTGGACCCGGCCCGCACGGTGCTGATCGGCGACGCCGCCGACGACGCCCTGGCGGCGCTGGGCGCGGGTGCCCACGCGGTGCTGTACACCGGCGGCTCGCACACCCGGGAGAAGCTGGAGCCGGTCGGCGTCCCGGTGGTGGACAGCCTGGCCGAAGCGGTCGAGCTGGCGGGCCGGCTCGCGGGCTGAGCCGCCGGCGGGCCGGACGGCAGAGGCGCTGCTTTGACGGCGGACGTGGCGGGCGCCACGTCCGCCGTTGGCGTGTCCGGACGGGCGGATCCGCCCGTCCCTGGTCAGGCTGGGGGTGACACCAGTGGAGCGACAGCCCGCAGCAGCCAGCAGGACGGAGCGGCCATGCCCATCGACGCAGTCACCGAGGTGCCGACCCCGGTCAACGAGCCGGTGCTGGCGTACGCGCCCGGCAGCCCGGAGCGGGAGCGGCTGGTCCGGCGGCTGGACGAGCTGGCGGCCGAGCAGATCCCGCTGCCGATGACCGTCGGCGGCGAGCAGCGCTTCGGCAGTGGCGAGCGGATCGACGTCGTCCAGCCGCACCACCACGCCGCCAAGCTGGGGGTGCTCGGCAACGCCACCCGGGAGGACGCCCGGGTGGCGGTGGACGCGGCGCTGGCGGCCGGGCGGCAGTGGCGCTCGCTGTCCTTCGACGACCGCGCGGCGGTCTTCCTGCGCGCCGCCGACCTGCTGTCCGGGCCCTGGCGGGAGACGCTCAACGCGGCCACCATGCTCGGCCAGTCCAAGACCGTGCAGCAGGCCGAGATCGACTCCGCCTGCGAGCTGATCGACTTCTGGCGGTTCAACGTCCACTTCGCCCGGCAGATCCTGGCCGAGCAGCCGAGCTCCTCCCCGGGCGTGTGGAACCGGGTGGACCACCGGCCGCTGGAGGGCTTCGTCTACGCGATCACCCCGTTCAACTTCACCGCGATCGCCGGGAACCTGCCCACCGCCCCCGCGTTGATGGGCAACACCGTGGTCTGGAAGCCCGCGCCGACCCAGACGCTGGCCGCGCACCACCTGATGCGCCTGCTGGAGGCGGCCGGACTGCCGTCCGGGGTGATCAACCTGGTCACCGGTGACGGCCTGCAGGTCTCCCCGGTGGCCCTCGCCGACCCGGCGCTGGCCGGGCTGCACTTCACCGGCTCCACCGCCACCTTCCAGTCGCTGTGGCAGACCGTCGGCGCGAACATCGGCGGCTACCGCAGCTACCCGAGGATCGTCGGCGAGACCGGCGGCAAGGACTTCCTGCTGGCCCACCCCTCGGCCGACCCGGAGATCCTGAAAACCGCGATGATCCGCGGCGCCTTCGAGTACCAGGGCCAGAAGTGCTCGGCGCTCTCCCGCGCCTACCTGCCGCGCAGCGTCTGGCTGAGGATCAAGGACGACTTCCTGGCCGAGGTGGACGCCCTCACCGTGGGCGACGTCACCGATCTGTCCAACTTCATGGGTGCCCTGATCGACAAGCGCGCCTTCGAGAAGAACCGCATCGCGATCGAGCGGGCCAAGGCCGACCCGACCGTCGAGCTGGTGGCCGGCGGCCAGTACGACGACGCGATCGGCTGGTTCGTCCGCCCGACCGTCCTGGTCTCCTCCGACCACCGGGGCGAGATCTTCCGCACCGAATACTTCGGCCCGATCCTCGCGATCCACGTCTACGAGGACTCCCGCTGGGAGGACGTGCTCGGCCGGGTCGACTCCGGCGCCCCCTACGGCCTGACCGGTGCGGTGATCGCGCAGGATCGTTACGCCATCGCCCAAGCCGTGGAGGAACTGCGCTTCACCGCCGGAAACTTCTACATCAACGACAAACCCACCGGCGCCGTCGTCGGCCAGCAGCCCTTCGGCGGCTCCCGGGCCTCGGGGACGAACGACAAGGCGGGCGCCGCCCAGAACCTGCTGCGCTGGACCTCGGCCCGCGCGATCAAGGAAACCTTCGTCCCGCCGACCCACCACGGCTACCCGCACATGGGCTGAGAGTGAACATGAGACTCCGGTTTGGACATGCTGTCCAGGACGGACCCTACATCCTTCGGGTTTGCGCCTCCCTGTCCCTGTGCACCTTCGATTGATCCGGTTAGGCTGGCTGACGTCGTCGGGTGGCTTGCAGGACGAATGAGACGTCCTACCCGCTGGGAGGGCGTTTCATGCGTGCCATGAGCCCCTTTCAGTCGGATGGTGCGGCAGGATTGCGGTGACCCGTCGGTGTACATCCACACACCACCGAGTCACGCAACGGCGCGCGACAGGAGCCAAGAAGTCATGCAGACCAAGCTGGACGCAGCCAAGGCCGAACTGCTCAAGAAGGCAGCCGCAGCCGCTGAGAACAGCCAGGTGGGGGGAGCGGCGCCGGGGGAGGGTCTGAGCAACGGCGCTCTGACCGCGTACCTGCACCACTACTACCTGCACACCGCGCCCGAGGACCTGGTCGACCTCGACCCGGTCGACGTGTACGGCGCGGCCGCCTCCCACTACCGCCTGGGCCTCAAGCGCCCCCAGGGCACCGCCGAGGTGCGGGTCCACACCCCCTCGGTCGAGGAGAACGGCTGGTCCTGCGGCCACACCGTGGTCGAGGTCGTCACCGACGACATGCCCTTCCTGGTGGACTCGGTCACCAACGAGCTGTCCCGCCAGGACCGCGCGATCCACATCGTCATCCACCCCCAGCTGGTCGTCCGCCGTGACATCACCGGCAAGCTGCTGGAGATCCTGGACGTCGACGCCTGCTCCCGCAGCCAGGCCGCCGGCACCGAGTGGCCCGCCGACGCGACCGTCGAGTCGTGGATGCACATCGAGATCGACCGCGAGACCGACCGCGACGACCTGCGCTCCATCGAGACCAACCTGCGCCGCGTGCTCGGCGACGTCCGCGAGGTCGTCGAGGACTGGGGCAAGATGCGCGAGAGCGCGCTGCGCCTGGCCGACGAGCTGGCCGAGGAGCCCCCGAGCGGCCTGCCCGAGCAGGAGGTCGGCGAGGCCTGGGAGCTGATGCGCTGGCTCGCCGACGACCACTTCACCTTCCTCGGCTACCGCGAGTACGACCTGGTCGAGCACGAGGGCGAGGAGGTCCTCAAGGCCGTCGCCGGGACCGGCCTCGGCATCCTGCGCTCCGACCCGCACAGCCACGACGACCGCCACCACGCGGTCTCCGAGGCCTTCGGCCGCCTCTCCGCGCCGGTGCGCGCCAAGGCCCACGAGAAGAAGCTCCTCGTCCTGACCAAGGCCAACAGCCGCTCCACCGTGCACCGCCCGGCCTACCTGGACTACGTCGGCGTCAAGAAGTTCAACGCCGCCGGCGAGCCGATCGGCGAGCGCCGCTTCCTCGGCCTGTTCTCCTCCGCCGCCTACACCGAGTCGGTCACCCGCATCCCGGTCGTGCGCCGCAAGGTCCAGGAGGTGCTGGACGGCTCCGGCTTCTCCAGCGAGAGCCACGACGGCCGCGACCTGCTGCAGATCATGGAGACCTTCCCGCGCGACGAGATCTTCCAGACCTCGGCCGCCGAGCTGCTCTCCATCTCCACCAGCGTGCTCTACCTGCAGGAGCGCCGTAAGCTGCGCCTCTTCCTGCGCCAGGACGAGTACGGGCGCTACTTCTCCGCGTTCATCTACCTGCCGCGTGACCGCTACACCACGCGCATCCGGCTGCTGCTCACCGACATCCTCAAGGAGGAGCTGAACGGCGCCACCATCGACTACACGGTGTACGCCACCGAGTCGGTGCTGACCCGCCTGCACTTCGTGGTCCGGGTCGCCCCGGGCACCGAGCTGCCCCGGCTCACCGACACCGACATCGAGCGGATCGAGAACCGCCTGGCCGAGGCCGCCCGGTTCTGGATGGACGGCTTCCACGACCAGCTGCACCTGGAGCTGGGCGAGGAGAAGGCCGCCGAGCTCGGCCACAAGTACGCCAACGCCTTCCCCGACGGCTACCGCGCCGACTTCCCGCCGCGCACCGCCGTCGCCGACATCAAGCAGATCGAGTCGCTGCACGGCGAGGGCGACTTCCGCCTGAACCTGTACCAGCCGGTCGGCGCCGGCGACGACGAGCGCCGCTTCAAGATCTACCGGGTCGGCGGCCCGATCTCGCTCACCGAGGTCCTGCCGGTGCTCCAGCGCCTGGGCGTCGAGGTGCTGGACGAGCACCCGTACGCGCTGCGCCGCTCCGACGGCACCACCGCGTGGGTGTACGACTTCGGCCTGAAGCTGCGCGAGGCCACCGGGCTCACCGACGAGGCCCGCGAGCGCTTCCAGGAGACCTTCGCGGCCACCTGGACCGGCAAGGCCGAGAACGACGGCTTCAACGAGCTGGTCCTCACCGCCGGGCTGAACTGGCGCCAGGCGATGGTGCTGCGCGCGTACGCCAAGTACCTGCGCCAGGCGGGCTCGACGTTCTCCCAGGACTACATGGAGGACGCGCTCCGCAACAACACCCACACCACCCGCCTGCTGGTCAACCTGTTCGAGGCCCGGCTGAGCCCGAGCCACCGTTCGGGCGCCCTGGAGCTGACTGAGGCTGTCCTGGAGGAGCTGGCCGGCGCGCTCGACGAGGTCGTCTCGCTGGACGAGGACCGCATCCTGCGCTCCTTCCTGCACCTCATCAAGGCCACCCTGCGGACCAACTTCTTCCAGCACGACGGCTCCGGTGCGTGGCACTCCTACGTGTCGATGAAGTTCGACCCGAAGGCCATCCCGGACCTGCCGGCCCCGCGCCCGGCGTTCGAGATCTGGGTCTACTCGCCGCAGGTCGAGGGCGTGCACCTGCGCTTCGGCAAGGTCGCCCGCGGCGGTCTGCGCTGGTCCGACCGGCGCGAGGACTTCCGCACCGAGATCCTCGGCCTGGTCAAGGCCCAGATGGTCAAGAACACCGTCATCGTCCCGGTCGGCGCCAAGGGCGGCTTCGTCGCCAAGCAGCTGCCGGACCCGTCGGTGGACCGCGACGCCTGGCTGGCCGAGGGCATCTCGTCCTACAAGACCTTCATCTCGGCGCTGCTGGACATCACCGACAACCTGGTGGCCGGCGAGGTCGTCCACCCGGCCGACGTGGTCCGCCACGACGAGGACGACACCTACCTGGTCGTCGCCGCCGACAAGGGCACCGCGACCTTCTCCGACATCGCCAACGGCGTCGCGGAGTCGTACGGCTTCTGGCTCGGCGATGCCTTCGCCTCCGGCGGCTCGGCCGGCTACGACCACAAGGGCATGGGCATCACCGCCCGCGGCGCCTGGGAGTCGGTCAAGCGCAACTTCCGCGAGCTCGGCGTCGACACCCAGACCGAGGACTTCACCGTCATCGGCATCGGTGACATGTCCGGCGACGTCTTCGGCAACGGCATGCTGCTCAGCGAGCACATCCGGCTGGTCGCCGCCTTCGACCACCGCCACATCTTCCTCGACCCGAACCCGGACGCGGCCGTCTCGTACGCCGAGCGCCGCCGACTGTTCGACCTGCCCCGCAGCTCCTGGGACGACTACGACAAGTCGCTGATCTCGGCCGGCGGCGGGGTCTTCCCCCGCAGCGCCAAGTCGATCCAGCTCAGCGCGCACGTCCGGGCCGCCCTGGGCATCCAGGAGAGCCGCCTGACCCCGGCCGACCTGATGAAGGCGATCCTGCAGGCGCCGGTCGACCTGTTCTGGAACGGCGGCATCGGCACCTACGTCAAGGCCTCCACCGAGACCAACGCCGAGGTCGGCGACAAGGCCAACGACGCCATCCGCGTCAACGGCGAGCAGGTCCGCGCCCGGGTCATCGGCGAGGGCGGCAACCTCGGCTGCACCCAGCTCGGCCGCATCGAGTACGCGGCCTCCGGCGGCCCGGAGAGCACCGGCGGCTGGATCAACACCGACGCCATCGACAACTCGGCCGGTGTGGACACCTCGGACCACGAGGTCAACATCAAGATCCTGCTCAACCAGGTCGTCACCGAGGGCGACATGACGGTCAAGCAGCGCAACGTCCTGCTCGCCGAGATGACCGACGAGGTCGGCCACCTGGTGCTGCGCAACAACTACGCGCAGAACGTGGTGCTGGCCAACGCCGTCTCCCAGGCGCACAGCATGGTCAACGTCCACGCGCGGATGATCAACCGCTTCGAGGCGGCCGGCCAGCTCGACCGGGCCCTGGAGTTCCTGCCCGCCGAGCGCCAGATCCGCGAGCGCCAGCAGAGCGGCCGCGGGCTCTCCCAGCCCGAGATGTCCGTGCTGCTCGCCTACACCAAGATCATCCTGGCCGACGAGCTGCTGGCCACCGACCTGCCCGACGACCCGTACTTCCGCACCGCGCTGCACGAGTACTTCCCGAGCGCGCTGCGGGCGAAGTTCGCCGACGCGATCGACAACCACGCGCTGCGCCGCGAGATCATCACCACGCTGATCGTCAACGACACGATCAACCGCGGTGGCTGCACCTTCGCCTTCCGCCTGAAGGAGGAGACCGGCGCGACCTACGAGGAGATCGCCCGGACGCACACCGCCGCGCGGGCCGTCTTCGGCCTGGAGGAGATCTGGGCCGAGATCGAGGGCCTGGACAACAAGGTCCCGGCCCGGGTCCAGACCAAGATGCGGCTGCACTCGCGCCGCCTGGTCGAGCGCGCCACCCGGTGGATGCTCAACAACCGCCGCCAGCCGCTCGACATCGCCGGCACCATCGAGTTCTTCCACGACCGGGTCAACCAGGTCTGGGGCTCGCTGCCCAAGCCGCTGCGCGGCGAGGACCTGACCTGGTTCGAGTCGATCTACAACGAGCTCGCCTCGGCCGGGGTGCCGGAGGAGCTGGCCACCCGGATCGCCGGCCTGTCCTCGGTCTTCCCGACCCTGGACATCACCGAGGTCGCCGACCGCTCCGGCAAGGACGTCGCCGACGTCGCCGAGCTGTACTACGACCTGGGCGACCGCCTGCAGATCTCGCACCTGCTCGACCGCATCATCGACCTGCCCCGCACCGACCGCTGGTCGTCGATGGCCCGCGCCGCGATCCGCGAGGACCTCTTCGCGGCCCACGCGGCGCTGACCGCCGATGTCCTGGTCTGCGGCCCCGAGGGCGCCACCCCCGAAGAGCGCTACACCGCCTGGGCGGACCTCAACGCCACCCTGCTGAACCGCGCCAAGAGCACCCTCGACGACATAAGGGGTTCGGACAACTACGAGCTGTCCAGCCTCTCGGTCGCGATGCGCGTCATCCGCACCCTGCTGCGCACCGGTTCGATGCGCTGAGCCGGACGGCTCCTTTTGTCGGCGGGCCCGCGTCCTTCTGGACGCGGGCCCGCCGCTTTGCGTGGCTCACGTAGCGAGGGCGCCGACGAGAGGCCCGTGCCCGCGCAGGGCTGCGCGGGCACGGGCTGCCCCGCCTCGGGCGGCGGCGGCTCCTCCGCCAACGGTGAGGGTTCTCGTGCCGAGGCCTGCGCAGGGGCAGCAGATCCCGGGTTGCGGCACCGGGTCGTGGCAGAGGCTGCACTCGGCGTAGGAGGCCGGTGGGGGTGCCGATCGTTCGGGTGGCATCTTGCGTTGCAGGCGATCGCGGAGGATCGCCGCCGGGGAGTGCATCGGTTGCGGCAACCCGGGGAGCAAGGCCTGGGCCAATTCGGCGGCGGTGCTTCCGCGCTCCAGCCACTGGGCGACGAGGGGCGCGAGCGTCTGCGCCTCGGCTTCGCCGAGGCGCAGACGCGGTTCGGGCCGGATCACCCGGAACAGGGTGGCCACGGCGGTGCGGGTCTGTTCATCCGGGAGGGTGGGTTCTTCTGCCGGGTTCTTTACGGGAGGGGTGACAGCGCGGCCGGTGCCCCGTTCACCGGCGGCCGGACGGGGGACAACCGGTGGCGCTTCCGCTGCGAGCTGCGGGGTGTCGTAGACGTGGGCCTCGGAGCGGACGGTGCCGTTGGGCAGCCGGAACGTGTCGACGCGGTAGTACCCGGCGTCCTTCAGCTCCTTGAGCGCCCGGCGGACGGCGCCGCGTCCCTGCGGACTGGTGTCGGCCATCTGTCGGCCGTCCTCGCGCCAGCCGTTCGGGCGGGAGAGCAGATCGGCGAGGAGGCCGCGAGCGGTGAAGCTGAGGCGACGGTCCTGCAACAGGCCGTTGGGAAGTACGGTGAAAGAGCGCGCGTGGGCGCTACGATGAATCTGCATTGGGAGTGTCAGCTCCTGTGCCGGACCCCGGGGTGTTCCACCACCGCCGGGGTCAACTATGTGCTGTTGATGATGCGGAACGTAGCACATCAACTACGCGGAGTGTGAAGCGTTCGCGAAATCCGCAGCGGGAAGGGCAGGCCAAGGGCGGGGGCGCGGCATCGCGGCGAGCGCTGACAGCCACGGAGTGCTCGTCACTGGTCAGATCCGGTGGCCGTTCGCCATGGGGCGGGCGCGTTCCAGGAGTTCGCGCACGTGGGGGTTGCGGCGGTGCGGTTGGGTCGCGGAGAGCATTGTGCGGAAACGGTCGTCGGCCCGGCCGGACTGGACGGCCGGGTAGTCGTCGAGAGTCCGGTGCCAGTCCGCGCAGGCTTCTTCGAGACGGCCGGCCTGCAACTTCCACTCTGCGAGCATGCCGGTCATCCGTACCCGGTTGCGCACGTACACGGAGTACCGCAGGCGGTCGGACGCCTCCATCGCGGTGATGGCGCCAGTCTTGTCCCCAAGCTCCCAGCGGACCTTGGCCTCGTGGTACGCGAGGGAGGACGGGTCATAGGAGCCGAACGCCTTCGCCTTGGACTCGGCCTGTTCCATCGCGACTTCCGCTATCCGCAGGTGGTACAGGGCTCCGGCCTTGTCCCCGGTCTGGGCGGTGGCGTGGGCCTGTTGGCCGGCGAGGAAGGCCCTCATGCGGGGTCCGGCCTGCGGGGAGGCGGCTGAGGCGGCGTCCGCGAACCGCACGGCGGTGCTGCCGTGACCGAGGTCGACGGCTTGCACGCTCATGCCGCGCAGGGTGGTGCAGTACGTGAGGTGGTCGCCTGCGTGCCCGGCCAGCTCCAGCGCCTTCAGGTAGTAGTGCTGGGCAAGGGAGTCGTGGCGTTCATCCATGGCCATGTAGCCGGTCAGGTAGCAGTGGTCGGCGGCGGCCGACAGCATCGCCTTGCGGACGTCCTCGGGGGCGTCCGCCTGTAGGTACGGGGCGATAGTGTTGACCAGGAATGAGGCGGCCATCGGGCGGGCCATCCGACCGCCGAACTGGTCGTCCAGGTCGCTGATCCGTTCGGTCATCGCGGCGACCGACTGGACCTCCGCCATGCCGATCCGCAGGTGTGGGTTGGTCCGCAGCATCTCGAAGCGGCCCACCAGGTCGGGCCAGCCCGGGATGGTGAGGGCCGCCGAGTACAGGCCAGCCGTGAGGACTCCGCGCCGGGATGGGTCCATATCGAGGCTCCCCAGATCGATCAGCCCTGTCACCGTATCCGTCGACTCATCAACGGTGATAGGCATCTCGCGAAATCCGGCCTCCAAGGCGGTGATCGGCCGCTTGAGTCTTCGTGTCAGTGTTTCCAAGACCACCGGCAGTGCTTTCGCCGCAGGCGAGGTGCCGCTGAGCCAGTGAGAGACGGCCGAAGCGTCGTACTTGAGTCGCTGTCCGGTCTCGGTGCCGGTCCGGTTGATGGCCCGCGCCAACTCGCTGTTCCCCCATGCGGCTTCGGTCATCAGCGAGGCGAGCTTGCGGTTCGGCGTACGGTCGGTTCGCACGACAGTTCCCCCTTGCAGTCGGGTTTCAAGGGTTTCAACGTCCCGGCTTGCCTCGACCATAGCCGACTGCAGGGCAGGACTGTTGACTGTTTGTCATCGGCCAGTCACCAGTAGTGGTGCGGCCGGTCCCCCTCTCCGCCCCTGAGGAACTCCGCCATGCTCGTTTCCCGCCGCCCCCGCACGTTCACCGCGCGTCTCGATTCGCGGACCGAATCCACCTTCCTCGCCCGGCACTTGCTGCGCGCCTACCTCTCCGCGCTCCCCACCGGCGACCGCTACTCCGACGTCGCCGAACTCCTCCTCGGCGAGCTGTTCGCCAACGCCGTCCAGCACTCCGACGCCCCCGCCGACCGCCTGATCGAGGTCCGCTTCGCTCTCATCAGCGACCGTCTGCGCCTCGAAGTCCACGACGCCGGCAGCGGGCGCCCCACTCTGCGTTCCGTCGACCTGGACGACGAGCGCGGACGCGGCCTCCTCCTCGTCAACGAGCTCGCGGAGCGCTGGGGTTGTTGCCCCCGCGCGGGCGGGATCGGCAAGTTCGTCTGGGCCCTCATTGCGCCCTCCTTCTCCCTCGCCACTGCCTGAAAGCGCGCCTCCGATGCAGTCTCCCCTCCTTACCCTCGCCCGGCACTCCCTCTCTCAGGGCTCCACCCCCGCCGAGACCTACACCCTCCTCGCCCGCCGCAGCAGCAAGCCCCTCCCCGCCGCCCGGGCCGTCTGCCTCGCCCTCGACATCCCCCTCGCCGAGGCCACCCGCCGCCTGAACGACTGCTACCGCGCCCTGCTCGCTAACCCCCGCCCTGGCACCGAGGCCGACACCGGCGAACTCCTCGAAGCCCTCGGCGTGTTCGACGTCCCCAAGACCCTCGACGCCCGCGACCAGAGCATCGTCGAGCTCTTCCTCACCGCCATCGACGCCATGGGCGGCATCCGAGCCGGCCACCAGCACGGCCTGGCCCGCTGGTTCACCACCGGCAACCTCACCGCCGCCTACCTCTCCCTCGCCGCCGCCACCCCCCTCCCCACCACCGGCAACCCCACCCAGTACTGGACCACCCTCGTTGCCGCAGGCGAGCTCCTCTCCACCACCCCCACCCCCGACCCCCGCATCAAACCCGCCCTCGCCCACTGCCGCACCCGCGCCAGCCACGCCACCACCCCGTAAGCAGGAAGTCGGGCCCCACCGACTTCCTGCGCAGCAGACCCCGCCCGGCGCCACACACCATGGACCGAGAGGACGAGATGACCACCACCCAGCACACTGCCGCACATGCCACCACCGGCCGGCTCCACGGCCGCCCGGCCGTCCGTAGCTTCCTGGAGGGCCCCGAGCTGACCGCGACCGACCTGAGCATGGTCCTGTTGGTCCGCGAGGACGGCGAGGGTGTCGACCGGCCGATGCCGACCGTCACCGTCGCTGAGATCCCGCAGGTCGTGCGGGACCTGGCCGCCGCTGGGATCCGCTCGGTGAAGGTGTTCGCCAACAGCTTGCACCGCGACCAGCAGGCCAGCGGCGCCATCGCGTCGGACAGCCTGATGGTGCGGGCCATCCACGCCGTCAAGGACACCGAGCCCGGCATGGCGGTGATGACCGAGAACTGCCTGTGCGGCCACACCGGCACCGGCGAGTGCCACCTGACGGTCGCGGGCCGGATCGACCTTGCTGCCACGGCCGCGCTGATCGCCGCCCAGGCCGTCATCCAGGCCGGGGCCGGCGCCGACATCGTCGGCCCGGCCGCGATGACCCGGGGCACCACCTGGGCCGTGCGTCAGGCTCTGGACGAGGCTGGTCACCGCGACGTGGCGACCATGCCGCACCTGATCTTCGACTCCGCCCTCTACGAGGGCTACCGCACCACCATGCGAGCCACCCCCGCCTCCGGCGCCCGCCGCCCGTTCCAGATCAGCCCCCGCAGCCCGGAGACCGCCGTGGACACCGGCCTCGCCTTCCTCGGTGAGGGGGCGGACATGTTGCTGCTGGAGCCCGGGATGCTGTCCGTCGATGTCCTCACGGCCCTCAAGCGCCGCACCCCGGCGCCGCTGATGCCGTTCTCCGTCTCCGGCGAGTACATGCGCCTCGCGCCGCTCGACCCGGCCACCGGGCAGCGGGACTTCCGCCCGCTGGCGGAGCTGTTCACCATGCTCAAGCGAGCCGGGGCCGACCGGATCATCACCTATGCCGCCCTGGACCTGGCCCGCCTGCGCGCCTAAACGGCGGCGGTGGGTCGGACCTCCGCCAGGATGCCCTCCGCGCCCTGGTCCAGCAGAAGGCCGGCCACCTGCACGCCCAGCTTCTCCGGCTCGCTCAGCGGGCCGGAGAGGCACGCCTGAACCTGCCGCCTGCCGTCCACGGAGGTGACCTGCCCGTGCAGGGTGAGCACGTCGCCGTCGGCCTTGCCGAACGCGCCGACCGGCACCGAGCACCCGCCGTGGAGCTCGGCCAGCATTGCCCGCTCGGCCCGCACCTCCGTGTCGGTCACCGGGTCGCCGGAACTGGCCAGGATCTCGCGGGCCAGCTCGTTGTCCTCGCGGATCTGGATGCCCAGGGCGCCCTGGCCGGGCGACGGGGGGAACAGCTCTATCGGCAGGATCTCGCTGATCTCCTCGCCGCGGCCGAGCCGCTTGATCCCGGCGGCGGCCAGGACCACGGCGTCCAGCTGCTGTGTCCTGAGCTTGCCGAGCCTGGTCGGGACGTTCCCCCGGATCTCCACCGGCACCAGGTCCGGGCGGAGGTGCAGCAGCTGGGCGATCCGGCGCGACGCCGAGGTGCCGATCCTGCCACCGTGAGGGAGGCCGGCCAGCGTCGATCCGCACAGCGCATCGTGCACGTCGGCACGGGTGGGCGGGGGCAAGAGGATCAGGCCGGGCGGGTTCGCGGTCGGCAGGTCCTTGAGCGAGTGCACGATCACATCGACTTCGCCGGACACCAGCGCGTTCACCTGGTTCACGGAGAACGCCGAGCCGCCGCCGCGCTCCGACACGTCCCGCAGAGCCGACCTGCGGTCTTGGTCACCGGCCTCCGTGATCACCCGCTGGCGGAAGACCACGTCGGGAAAGCGCTCCCGCAGCGGTGCCAGGAACTCCCTGACCTGGGCCCGCGCCAGGTGACTGGCCCGCGATCCCACCACCAGTGTGCTCATGCGCCAACTCCCAGCATCTGACGAGATGTTGACCGCATGCTACCCGCATCGAACACACTCGGTTTCCGACGGTATGTCGGAAACCGGGGAAGGAGCCCCCAGTGCTGGACACCACCCGCACCATCCGTATCGGCGCCCGCACCTCCCCGATGTCGCTGGCCCAGGTCGCCCGGGTCACCGAGGATCTGCGCGACCGCTACCCGGACGCCCAGGTCGAGCTCGTGCCGTTCACCGCGGCCGGCGACCTCGAACCCGGCCGGCAGGCCGAGCTGCACGACAAGGGCGCCTTCACCGGCGAGATCGAGGAAGCCCTGCTGACCGGCGTCTGCGACATGGCCGTGCACTGCATGAAGGACGTGGCCGGCTTCCCGCTGAACGCCCCGGGGACCGTCTTCGCCGCCTACCCCGCCCGCGCAGACATCCGCGACGCCCTGATCCACCCCGGTGGCCTGACCCTCGACCAGCTGCCGCCCGGCACCCGGGTGGGCACCGCCGCCGTGCGCCGGATCGCCCAGCTCACCGCCAGCCACCCCCACCTCGAACTCGTCCCGAGCCGGGGCACCGCCAACCTGCGGCTGGCCGCTCTCAAGGCGGGCAAGGTGGACGCCCTGGTCCTTGCGGCCTCGGGCCTGGAGCGCATCGGCGAACAGCACCACATCAGCGAGGTGCTGTCCGTCGAGCAGATGTGCCCGCCGCTCGGGGCCGCCGTCCTCGGGCTCCAGTGCCGTGCCGACGACCCGGAGATGATCGCCCTGCTCACCCCACTCGGCGACCGCCTCGCTACCCGCGAGATCACTGCCGAACGAACCGTGCTGAACCTCCTGCGCGGGCACTGCAACAGCCCGATCGCCGGATACGCCCGCGCCTTCGACGACGGCCGCCTCACCCTGCGGGCCATGGTCTTTACCCCCGACGGCGCGACCGTGCTGACCGCCAGCCGCACCAGCGACCAGCTCACCTCGGTGGCCCTCGGCGAGGCCGTCGCCGAGACGCTGATCCGCGACGGCGCCTGCGACCTTATCGATTCCATTGCGCACTGACCCGACCTCCGCGCCGCCACTCGCCAGAACCTGCCGGGCGGGTAGTGCCTAGTTGGGTGGGCCCGTGTCTTCTGGCACGGGCCCACCCCAGGAAGAGGTGCCTCTGGATGTGAGTGGGGGCGGACCAATGCGGCGTCCCGTTCCACGAGACCGGCAGCCGGGCAGCCGAGATTGCTGCCACCACGATCGCGACCGAGGGGTCATTCAAGATCACATGTCTTGGAGGCATCCTGATCTGCCACCCCTGAAAGGAGAGGGCAGGCCCGCTTCATCGGCACACCAGCCAGTTCCGGTTTCGCCGCCCCGCCGGAGACGTCCGGCGGGGCGGCGAAAAGGAGCTGTATCAATCCCAACAGCGTTCGACCTGTCGTGCCATAGCCCTCCCGCCGTCTACGCAGAACGAGAGGTGCCAGGCGACTCTGGGTTTGGCGGCCCCGGCCAGCCGTGGCCGGGGCCGTCGTCGCTTTGCGGGTCCTGGAAGGGGTGGGTGGGCGGGGCGTCCGGTGTTCGAGCGGGGGCCCCGGGCGGGGCCCCGGGCGCCCCGGGGGGCGGGCGGGCACCCCCGGGCCCCCCCCCGCCCGCCCCCCCCCAACACCCCCCGG